>JALYUC010000106.1 GCA_030853965.1 Verrucomicrobiota bacterium
TCGGCGCATGGACTCGGCCGGCGCCATAACACGCGATTGTCTCAGCCCGTTGTTGATCGGGAAGGAACACCAATAGATTGGGTTGGCGCGGGAGTTTTGCTGGTTGGCCTGCAATTTTCGATCCCACTGCAAGCCCGGCCGATCCGAGTACGGCAGTGCGAAGAAATGAGCGCCGGGTGAAGTCCCCTGCCATGGCAAGTGCAAAGAAACACGATCAGGACTCCAAGTCTATTGCGTAGCACATGCGCTCGATTGGTCAGCCCAAACCAAAACCATGGTTTCTGCCAGGAAACCACGACGGCTGAACCCTTAAGATTGCCTAACTGCTTGCGCTTTTTGCGATCGCGCGATTTAGCTTCGCCTTACGGCGCTTGGCGGCATTGCGGTGAATGATGCCCCGCTTCGCTGCTTTGTCGATCGCCGAAATTAGAGAGCGAATCTGATTCGCGTCCGGCTTTGCGGAAGAACGCGCCTGCTTTTGCATTGTCCGCACACGCGTGGTGACACTGCGATTGCGGAGTGAGCGTCCAAAGTTTTGACGAGCGCGTTTCGCGGCGGATTTCGTATTAGCCATTGGTTAAGCGAAGAAAATTACAAGGCATGGAAGCTCAAATCAAAATTGGTAAGATGTCGATCTTGCGCAGCCCCCTGCGCGATTTGGCTGTCGGCTTACGCGCCTCGGCCCGATCCACTCCGTGGTTGCACGGAAAAGACCTTCGGTGCTGGCGGCGGAACTGGGTTAACTGTAGAATCCAAAATTGCCGGCGCTTTCGGCGCTTTGGGCAGACGATCGGACACGATTTGCACGAGCGCACCAAGCGGGAGCTGATTGTATAGCGCCGCGATGTCGTTCGATTTCATTCGGATGCAACCGTAACTTGCCGGGCGGCCGATGGTCTTCTCTTCCGGTGTTCCGTGAATATAAATACAGCGGCCGAAAGCATGCGCATTTTGGGTCTCCAAACCACGCAGCCAAATGATCCGCGTGATTACAGGATCGCGGCCGGGTGCATTCGGAGGAAGAATTTCGCCGGTGAAACGGCGATTGTGGAAAACTGCGCCCGGTGGTGCATGATCGCCGATTTTTTGCGCAACCTGAAGGTAACCGAGCGGAGTCGTCATCCGGCCGCATGCATCGCCGAGCCCAAATTTTGATGTCGAGACCGGATAGGTGGCGACCTTGGCGCCATTGAGCAAAAGCATCAGTTTTTGCTCACGGACACTGATGATGACGCGATTCGGAATTTGAATTTGTGTGGCTGCGCTTAGCGGGCACGCCAACGAAACGAATGCGAAAAATACCAGGAGGGGGCGAAACATGCGCGTGTTCTTACTCAAGATTTTTCGTTTGTCACGCGGTAATTGCAGCCGGGGCGCGCGACGCGCCGAAGCTGATTCGCGGATACCAAGGCAGGAGCGATGAGAGAGAGACATAGAGAAAACCGCCTTGGAACATGAGCAGAAACGGTACCGAGAGGAATTGTCGATGTACGACTGCGAACCAAACGAAGTAGGTAAAGTACAATGCGAACGCCATCTCCGCGATCGGCAAGAGCGATCTCAGCGGCATGTATTTGCACGTGCGCCACGACTGGGATTTGCGTTCGATGCCATACTTCGGCGTGCGCGCGAAATCAGATTTGTGGTTGAAAACCGCTTCCAGAACGGCGCGGGCGTTATTGAGCGAAAGGCCGACTCCTAGTGCAAGCAAACAAGGCAGCAAAAGAATTTCTTTCATCCAAGTGCGCGGATGCAATTCGCGTTGCGCGCAAATATAGAATACCGCAACCGAGACAGAGGCTGTTAGAAAAATCGGAATGTCGATCAAGAATGTTCGCACCCAGCCAGCCTGCGGGCCGCCAGCGGAAGGATGCAGTAGCACGCACAAACAGGCGAGAAGAAGATAAGCGAAGTTCGAAGTCAAGTGGCCTGTGGCTTCCAGTTTGATTGGGAGCGGCAGATCGCTGCGCCAGATCGTAGGCAACAATTTCTTGCAGGTTTGAATCGACCCCTTGGTCCACCGATGCTGCTGCGATTTGAAGCCATTCATGTCTACCGGCAATTCGGCCGGCGTGACCACATCAGGCAGAAAAATAAATTTCCAGCCAGCAAGTTGAGCGCGGTAACTTAGATCGAGATCTTCGGTGAGTGTGTCATGCTGCCAGCCGCCGGCTTCCTCAATACAAGAACGCCGCCATAGGCCAGCCGTCCCGTTAAAATTAAAAAAGCGGCCACTGCGGCTGCGCGCTGTTTGCTCGAGGAGAAGATGACCATCAAGGAACATAGCCTGAACACGCGTGAGCAAAGAATAGCCGCGGTTCAAGTGGCCCCAGCGGGTCTGAATCATCCCGACTTTGGGATCAGTAAAGAAATGAATCGTTCGCTTGAGCAATTCAGGTCGCGGGACAAAATCCGCATCGAGAATGCAAACGAAGTCGCCATGGGTGGCCTCGAGCCCGACCGCGAGCGCGCCCGCCTTGAATCCAGTGCGATCACCGCGATGGATAAGTTCGACATTAAACCCTCGCCTCCGCAGCTCCTCCGCGCACGAGGACGTAATTTCGCGGGTATTATCGGTGGAATCGTCGAGCACTTGGATTTGAAGAAGATTTTTCGGATAATCGAGCTCACTGACCGAGCGGAGCAGACGCTCGACCACATAAATCTCGTTAAAAATCGGCAGCTGAACCGTGACTTTTGGCAGTTGGGCGAATTGGCTGGCCGGAACTGGTGCCCGTTTCCTGTTCTTAAGGAAGAGGTAGATAATAAAGTAACGATGAATCCCGTACGCGGAAAGGCCGATCAATACACTCAGGTAACAGATCGTCCAGATAACATAGCCGAGGCTTCCGTGCATGAGGCTTCTAGAAACTGCCGTCGGTTAAGACAGCAAGGGCGACATGATGCCGCTTCCGGCGCATGCGTCAAATCAAAAATGGCGTTTTTGCCTCTGAGAAAACGCAAAATTGGCGAGGCTTTACTGGTGCATGCAACATGCTGATGAGAAAACGAACATTGAACAAGGCGGCTGACAATTCTAGAAGCAGATGTCGATCTTGAGTAGAGGATTCTCGATGTTGGCTGTCGCTCTGGCAGTCGTGCTGACCACGCTCGCGCCCGGGCAGGACGAACCTGTCACGGAAGAACGATATGAACGTGAAGAGCTGGGCGTAAATCCTTACACTGCCCCATCGATTGGGCGAATCTTCCAGCAGCTGGATGAGTTAAAGCCGCTGCCGTTCGAGCAATTGTGGCGCGATTTTCCTCAGACCAGCCCCCGGAAGCGCGAACAAAAGGGAATCATTTTTGGCAGCCTTGTCGCTGATGGCTTTCTGATTGTCGAAGCAGAGAAGAGGAATTTAATCGATGTCCTGGGGCGGGTCTTAATAAGGGAAGCGCGCGGTCTCGGAGTGGCGGACCGGGTGATGCGCCACAGCGCAAGTCTGACCGAACTGGGACGTAATGGCGATTGGGTAGCGGTACGCAAGGAATTGGTCGCGACCCAGACAGATGTCGAGCAGGCGATGATCGAATTACGCGATCAAAAAATGGCGCACTTGATCAGTTTGGGTGGCTGGTTGCGAGGTTTGGAAATCAGCGCCGGAGCAGTAGAATTGGATTTTTCTGCGCCTCGCGCGCGCCTGTTATTACAACCAGAACTAATTGATTATTTCGCTGAAGAACTGAAAACGCTGCCGCCACCAATTGCCCATGCTCCACTTTTTGAAAAACTTCGCGAGGGCCTGAAAGCAATTCGCGAAACGCTCATTCGGTCGTCCCCTCAAGGACTGCAGCTGTCAGATGTGAAATCGATCCATGCCCAAGCCCGCGAGTTAAACCTCGCCATTCAACGAATCGATTAGCGGTGGTGGCCGATTCTGGCCTTGCCTGAGGGGACGAGGCGGTTGATTGGTGAATAAGTCGTTTGCAGTCGATCCGGAATGCATTTGCAGGAAACGAATAAAAGGGAAAGCGGCCGTTTCGAACGGTTTAACATCGTCTTTCCCATCCTTTTAGCTGGATGGGTCCCGTCAATTCTTACGCTCGTCGTTTCCTACACGATTTTAAGCAACACGCTGGAATCGAAAATTTTGCGCGATCGGCAAACCTTCGTGCAGTTGATCGGCCATATGGTCGGCGACGATCTTAGCCGCACCAGTGGGATCATCGACTATTATCAAACTCTCCCGGACGTCGCGAAAATTGTAACGGCCACCAATCCGCAGGGCGCAGCGCAACAATGGCTTGGAACTGCTTTTTATTCGCATCCGCGGATCGATGGAATGTTTATTACCGGGCCGGACGGACGCCTCATTGCCTCTCTTCCTTCAGACCCTGCCGTGGTAGGCAAAGATTTCGGATCGGCCCTCTGGCTAGAGGAGGCGCAGAAATCCAACCAAGCTTACGTCTCACCGGTTCACGCTCGCCCTCTGGATAAACGTATGGCAACCGACATCGTCGGAGCAATCCGTGCGGCTGACGGGACCACAGTCGGTTATCTCGGGGTTTCGGTTTTGGTCGAGAGAATCGGGCGTCGTTTATCCACGATTGAGTTTGCCGATCAATCGCTTTGTCAGGTTCTCGATCAAAATGGCACCGCGCTTTTCACCAACAATTTCCGAGCAAATCCGGGCGCCCTTTCACCAGCCGGGGAAAACCTAATTAGGGAAATAGGAAAGAGCAAAAGCGGACACATCGAGCGGCACGGAAATCTTTATTCATTTAGCCCCGTGGAATCGACGGGATGGGTTGCAGTGGTTGAACAGCCCAAAGGAGTCGCATACAAGCCAGTGCACGATCTCGTCGGCCGGATGACGTTGCTTACTATATGGTTAATGGCGCTGACGACCGTTTTCGCAATATTGGGCGGCAAGCTGCATCGCCGCCAGACAGAGTCGGCGCGGCGTCTTGAGCGCGAGGTTATTTTTAATGAAAAGATTCTAGCGAACATGCCCACCGGCATCGCCTTTGTCGATCCGGCGTCACGCCGTTTTCTCCAAGCGAATGAAAGCTTTGCGCAAATGGCGCGGCGCTTTGG
>JALYUC010000112.1 GCA_030853965.1 Verrucomicrobiota bacterium
GGCCGGAAGCGGCTTACGATGCCTGCATCTAGAGTCGCTTCATTCAAGTGTGCCCGACAATCCGGTACGCGATTTCGCAGGCAAAACGTCCGCCACAGGACGGACTCGCCGCCGTGAGCCCGCTACCACAATGATCAGTTCCTTTTAGCCGACTTCGCATCGATCGTCGCGGCCACGGTGGGATCGGTTGCGAGTGTAACGCTTACATTCATTCCAGTGGCCAGGTCGTGTAGCGTCTTCGGCTCACCATTCACCGTGATCTTGGTCGCGGGCGTGACCTTATATTCCTTTGAGGCGGACGGTGAATGGATGCTAACCGTTATTGAAGCGAGATGAACCGCGCTGATTTTATCGCTCGTGTCCACCGCCGCTGGCGTGCTTTTCTTGCTTTTACTTTTCTTCTCCCACGCCATCGCCGGCGTGACCGGGAGAAGTAGCGTGATCGAAAGGGAGATTGCGATTGGAAATAGTTTCTTCATAACAAGCGCGATGCTGTCAGAACATGGCAGATTAGGCAATCCTGCCGGTTATCGGTTCCGCGACGATCATCCGCCTTCGCCGGAACGGCTACGGCGCGACAAGCAAGACGCAACCGCGGCGTGCCCGGATACAAAACCCAACCGCCACACCCTTCTATTCCTCCCGCATCGGAGCCGGCTTATGATGTATGGAAATCTGCGACCGCCGATTCAGACTGATAAGTTCGTCTCGGCGAGACGCCGAGAGTCCGAGCCGGACTGGCATATCACGCGAGCCGCGTGCGCTACCCAATCTGATCCGTCTCGATCGCGCGATCGGCGGTTGAAATTGTCGATCTTAGCGCGCCTGCGTCTTGAGAGTCTTAATGGCGTCGCGCAATTCGGCGGCGCGTTCGTAAAGTTCTTTCGCGATGGCGGTTTCCATTTCCCGCTGCATGATCTCGATCTTGGAGAGCGGACGCTTGGAGCGCACTTCCTCCAGCCATTCTTCTAGAAAGGTTATCTCTGAGCTTTTCGAGGCTAGCTCGGGGAAGCTCGATTTCTGGAAAAATTCGCTGATCGTGTCGCGCCCGCGCTCGATCTCCGTCATGGCTTCGCCGAATTTGCCTTGCGCGAGCAGAATGGACGCTTTCGCGCGTGTATTCATCATCAGCACGTAAGGACGAAATTGCTGCAGGGTCCAGGAAACTTCCTCGCGATCGGTGTGTGCGACCACAAAATCGAAAAGATCGAGATTGCGTTGCGTGTCGCGCACCACGCCGGCGTAATCGTTGATCTGAAACAAGCTGAGATAGCGATGGTAATATTGAATGCCTTCCTGCTGCAGCTCGGCGCATTGTTCCGGGGTTAACTCGTAATTATCGCCGCGCCCTTGAGAATGCGCAGCCCGCAGTTGATGATAGGCGAGGAGCGATTCGCTCCCGTGCGGGCGCTGGCCATCCGGGCGGCCAGCCATTTCCATCTGCAGCACCCCAAGATCGATGCGTAGCTGCAACTTTTCCCGACCATCGAGTCCGGCAATCTTGCGCACCTTGATACTGCCGCTCTCGTGCGCCCAATCTTTCAAGATCGTGTTCAAATCCAAGCTCATTGCATACAAAGCATCGAACATTTGGCCTTCCTTTGTCAATAACCCCGACAATGAGGGCGAAGTCGCGTCGGAACCTCGGTATTTTCCCGATGGCCACGAAGTAACGGCAGGGAAGCTTGATTAAATCTGCTACCGAATTGTGCAGAAACGACCCGGCTTATTGCCCGCCGTCCGGATAAAATCGTCTTGAGACATGTGCGTCGGCAAATGTCCGCCGTTGCGGGTCGAATGGCTTAATTCTCGCCTTGGCGCCCAGACGCTGGAAGAGCTTAAAGCGGGGTTTTGGGGTTCTACGATGCGCGAGGTATAGGGCGCTGTTTTGCGTAAGTGTCAGGTGCATATTGTGTGTCGAGAGGTTGCGCGTGCGGTCGAGTGACGCAGCGAGGTTACCAGCCAATCTACAGCACAAACATCGTTTACCTAACGTTATCTTCATGGCAGCCGTCTCGGCAGCGAAGAATTTCCGAGATGCAGGCGACACGCCTGGAGCAGAGCAGAGGTTTTGCAGGCGGCGCGCCCATTCGACTCTCGCTCAGGGCAGGCTCTGCCACTACAGTTTGGTGAGTGGAACAAGCGATTGAGTCTTTTATCCGTTTTCTCGCAGTCGAGCGCGGTCTCTCAGAAAATTACCAACTTTCCACCCAACGATCGCTCAGCGAATTCGCGCAATGGTGCGTCCGGCACAAGATCGACAATGTCCGCAAGGTTACACTTGCTGTCATTAGCGAATACCTGGCCGATCGAAAACGTTCCGGACTGGCCGCTTCCTCGATCAAATTGATCGTCGTCGCGCTCAAGATCTTTTTTCGCTTCCTCGCAGCCAAAGGTGTGATCGATCAGGACCCGACCAAAGCCCTGTCGCTGCCGCGGATAGAGCGTTATTTGCCCGAGACGCTGAACGAACTGCAAGTAGAGCAATTGATAGAAAGCATCGACACGAAAGTGCCCTTTGGGCTGCGAGATCGCGCGATGGTTGAGCTGCTCTATGCCAGTGGATTGCGCATTTCCGAACTGGCCAACGCGCGATTGGAAAATTTTGCCGCCGAAGAGGGAATCTTGCGCGTGACCGGGAAAGGCAACAAAATGCGCCTCGTCCCGGTGGGGGGCAAAGCGTGCGACGCGCTCGCCTCCTATTTGTCGGCGGAACGGCCAAAGTTGGTGAAGCGCCGGAGCGGCAGCGAAATCTTTTTGTCGGAACGTGGAACAAAACTCACGACCACGCGCATCTGGCAGATCGTAAAAAAGATCGCTCGGCTTTCGGGGTTGGAGGCGAACATTTATCCGCACTTGCTTCGGCACAGTTTCGCGACGCATTTACTCAGCAATGGCGCCGATCTGCGCATCATTCAGGAAATGCTCGGTCACGCCGATATCTCGACCACTCAGGTTTATACCCACGTCGATCAACAGCGACTCAAAGCGGTACATCGACAATTTCATCCACGCGCCTGAGTTGTTTTGCCGCCGTCAGCGACTACGGCTACTGTCTCCCGCTCATGCGACGAATCCTCATTTTGCTGATCATCGGCGTACTGGGCGCTTTCGCAGTTCTTTACGCGGTGCGTGTTTCGAAAAAGACTTCGAACTCCGCTGTTGCGGCGCTGCTCCCGCGCGAAACGATCGCCTTGGCGCATCTGCCCAACTTCAGTCGGACGCGCGCGGAATGGCATCAATCTGACATTTACCACCTCTACCGCGAACCGGCGTTGCAGGATTTTCTGGGCAAACCTTTGGCGAAATTTCCAAAGAAGAACTCGTTGGCGGAAACGTCGCGCGACCTGGAGAAACTCGATCCGAAAGACTCTTTCATCGCGCTCACGTCGATGGCGAACGATCGTCCGAAAGTGGTTGCGGGATTCCGCTTCGGCGCGAACCGAGATGGCGCGCAAGTAATTATCTCCAAATGGCGCGCGCAACTGTTCGGGAACGCGAATATCGTCAACGAGACGTTCGATTACGAGCGGCACAAGATCGACATTTCTACCGGCCCGCTCTTCACGTTGGCGACGGCTTACGACGGCCGTTGGTTTTTTGCCGCAAACGATCTGGACGAACTGAAAGCGCTACTCGACCGCGCGGACGGCCGCGCGAAAGATCAACAATCGCTTCTGAGTGCCAATGATTCGTTTCGTGCCGCCATAGCAGAAATGCCCGCGAATTATGCACTCTGTTTTTATCTCCAGCCGAAGATTTTCGCTAAAAAGCTGGCGGCCTTGCGTGCCGCGGTCGGAGGACTCAATGCACCCGATCAACAGAGCGTGGTGGATCGAATTCGCAGCATTTGCACGGCGACGCGATTCGACAACGGAAAGATGCACGACGTCACCTTCGTCGGCATGCCAAAGCTGGAACAGGATTCGCAACTAACGCGTAATTCTCTGGCACTCGGAACAAAAGACACATTTCTGTACGTTGCGAGTCTGCTCAATTTTTCGCATCAACTCGGTCTTCTCGATCCCGCCGTCGCCGGCAACTTTCTCGGGGCCGGCCTGCAAAAGATCGGGACGACTTTCGCCAGAGCCGGGATCACACGGGACGATTGGAAAGCTGCATTCGGGACCGAACTGGGCGCGCTCGCTAACTGGTCTCTGAATTCCCATTGGCCATCGGCGTTCGTAACCGTTCCGGTGAAAGACGGGATTCGCGCGAGAAAAATTGCCGGCTTGTTGGCTCGTGCGAGTGACGAAGATGCAACCTGGAAGGAAACAGATCGGGGCGGGGTTCACTATTGGTCGATGCAGCCGTCGGCGAACGGGTTTATTGCTTTTCGTCCGACGATTGCCGTATCGGACCTTGTCATGATCGTTGGACTCGATGAAGCGTCGGTCGAGACGGCGATGCAACGCAGTGGGACTTCGGCTTCCGAGTTGTCGAGTTCGGCTACCTACAAGAATGCCGCGCGTTCAGTGCCTGCGCCGACAAATGTTTTTGCCTACATCGATACCGCGCTGTTGTATTCGCGACTGGATGCCACGCTTAGGCCGATCCTTTTGATGGGGGCTGCCTTTATGCCGGCGGTGAGCGATTATGTCGATCTTAGCAAGCTTCCCCCACCTGAGGTCATCGCCAAACATTTCAGTCCCATTGTGTCGTCGCAGAGATATCAGGGCGACGGTTACGTGACGGAGTCGGTCGGCCCGGTCACGTTAAGCCAATCCGGGATCGCCTTGCTCGCCGCCATTGCCTTTGGCGCGCGCCAAAAAGATATCGCGCATGGATTGAATCCTTTGGCACCGAGTTTCCCTCTGGTTCCACGCCACCGTTCGCCCACGCCGCCATCCGCCTCACCCACTCCCAGTGGTACGCCGTAGCGCTGTCAACGGCTGCTAGTTGTGCCATTTCGACGCTGTCTGATTGAATCTTTCGCGTCCGCGAGAAAACTGCTGCCTTCTGGCAAAAACGTGTTATTCTTTTCGCCCTATGGCTATCCTAAAGAAGAATGCTTTTTCGCGTCGAGTTCCTGATCTGGTGACCGAGGAACTGGTTGCGGTGCTTTCCCGGCGTGCATCGTTCGAATTCAAGCAACTTTTCGACATCGTGCATGAAAATCTTCGCGCGCGGAACGCCGCTAGCGGAGGGGAAGAGATGCTGCGGCTGCGGGCCTATGAGAAACTGCAAAATTTGGTTGCGCGCGGCGCGGTGAGGAAGAATGGCAAGAAATACAAGGGGTTACCTTCGTCTCTGGCGAAGGCGAT
>JALYUC010000151.1 GCA_030853965.1 Verrucomicrobiota bacterium
AATCAACGCAACCAACTCTTATAAAATAAATAAGAAACCAAACAAAGCTGGGCGCGTCATACCAGTGGGAACAACCGTTGTGCGCGCACTTGAGTCAGTTGCCGATGTGAATGGTCGCGTCGAGGATGCGCAAGGGTACACGCGTTTAAAGATCGACAATCGACATCAACTTAAAGCGGTCGATGGTTTGCTCACTGGCTTGCACGAACCCCAGGCGAGCCACCTCGATTTGCTTAGTGCATTTCTACCCGCGCTGCAGATTCGCGCGGCTTACGAAGAAGCGATCCAACGCCGATATCTGTGGCACGAGTTTGGAGACTTGAATTTGATTCTGTAGGACTCAGTGCCGGCTGAGATTGCCACTGCCGTAGATCGCGCCGACCTCACCCACACCGCTTGATCCAAAACCGGCGAAGTAAAATGTCGATCTTGCGGATCCGTCGGGCGGTCACATAATCCGCCATTTTTTTCGGCGCGTGCGCGGGTCCGATTCCCAAAGGCGCACACCTCCGCGAAATGCATTTCGGTTGTCACCGCGCTCAACGCCGGCGGGCAAATGTTTGAAGAATCTGGCATTACCGCCTCCTAATACGACGTAGTCAGCGATAAACGAGCGTTTCAATTGCTTAACGGCGTAAGTGACTTCGCGCATCCACTTTTTCTGACCAAGTTCTTCTAGTCCGGGCTGGCCGAGCCACTCCTCGATGATCGCACCCTCGCGGTAAGGCAGGTCGCCAAGTTCCAACGAAAGCAAATTTTTTCTCCACACCAGTGCCGATCCGAGTCCGGTGCCAAGTCCCAGGAAAAGCATGCGTCCGCCATGATAACTTCCGAGTGCTTGCATAGCGGCATCGTTGATCACTTGCGTGGGTTTGCCCAGCGCCTTCGAAAAATCAAATCCGACCCAATTCTTACCAAGATGTTTCGGGCCCTTGACCACCTGGCCATCGCGAACCGGCGCGGGAAATCCAATTGAGACAGCGTTGAAGCTCCAGCCGTCAACGTTCGCTCTGATCCGGGCGACGAATTCGCGCGGTTTGAGCGATGACCCGGAATCGAATTTCCGTTGGTTGCGCGGCGACATCAGAAGTTTCACATGGCTGCCGCCAATATCGACGACGAGGATTTTCTTTTTCATGACCACCGCCGCCCGTGGCGGGCATGCTACTCGCCGATGCCGATGGAGCGAGTGAGACGCCCGAGGACGCCTTTGCGTTCCGGTTTGGTTGCCGCAGTTGGCGGCCAGCATTCGACAATCTCTAACGCGAGAAAGCGAAACAACGTCAGGCGTGCAAATTTTACATCGAGCCGCAAATTCTTGGCGAGCTGCTGGATCGATCTGCTTCCGTTGAATTGGGAAGCAAACTGCGCTTCGGCGACTGTGAGTCGCAACTTCTGCACGCGATCGAAACCATCCTTGGTAAAGGCCGGAATCGAAGCGGCATCGTAATCTGCGTCGTCCTTCAAGTCCTGGAATTGGATGAAACGCAAGGTGGTCAACGTCCAATTATCGACCTCCGGATCCGCTGGAACGTTACTCGCGTATTCCGGTAGCGCCGGATTCTGCTCAAAAACAAAGCGGACGCGTCGCGCCGTCCACAGCTGCGCAAAAAGCTTCTGTCCATAATGTTGGACAAGTTGCAGCGCCGGCTCACGCAAGATCAGATCTTCTTGGGCGAGCGTGAGGAACATCGGGCAGCCGGTCTCGCGTTGTAGCCCACGCGCGGTCGCGATTCTCTCCGCATCGACATTCACCAACGTGATCGGCGCTTCGGGGCAATACAATTCCGGGTCGCGAGTTGTCGCTAAGACGATTCGCCCATTCTGCGCCAGAAGATCAACCGGTTCCTTATTCCAGAACGAGCGTAGCGACCCGGTGAGTTTTTCTTTTGCAATCGCCTGTAATGCCCAATTAAGGGAAAAGAAGCTGGTGTCACCGCAAAAGTACGCGCCGCCCGTGACCGATTCGTCGGGCAGATTGCTTTCGTCGATTTGGGCCTCAATCACCCCTGTCGATGAAAGTTCGTCGGCCCCGGTTACATCGACATCAGGCGTCGAGGCGATGGGCTGGGATTGGGGCCAGTCCGCCTGAGCCTGGGGTGCGCTCCACCACTCGCCGGCCTCCGCTGCTGGCTCTTCGCCCTGGACCGTTTCGGGTTCAACGGTCTCTTTCTGCGTAACAAATTCCGGTTGCGGTGCTTCGGCTTCCGCGGCATCGACATCGACAGGCACCCGCTCGACGTCGCTCGCAACGGGTTGCGATTCATCCGGTGGTTTCGGCATGTGGGTCTCCACGGTTTTAATAAGCAAATCCGAAGTAAATGGTTTGTTCAAGAACCCAATCACGTTGCCCTGACCGATGCTTTCCTTCCGCAGATCGATCCCAAAACCCGACATGTAAACGACTGGAATCTTCGCGGTTGCGGGATCGTCCGATAACTTGCGACTTACTTCGTCGCCCTTCATATCGGGAAGGACGTAATCGAGCAGGATCAAGTCCGGCGGGTCACTCTTGGCCGCGCTGAGGCTTTCCGCCGCGGTTGCCGCGGTCGCGACCTCATAATTTGAATCGGTCAGAATGTCCTTCACAAAGCTGAGCAACATTAAGCTGTCATCGATTACGAGCACCTTTCGCTTTGACGATGATTTTGCTTGAAAGCGCTCGTCGCGCGGCGCTGCGCCGGCTTCATCGACCTTTCGAATCGCTTCCATAAGCAAGACTTGCCAATCGAGATCAATCGTGCGCGCATTAGAATCCGCCGCGATTTCAGAGATTTTGCCGCCTTTCCAGGTCACGATCTCGTTGAACGCAGCCATGCCTTCCTTGCCCGGCGCCGTCGCATGGCGCACCTGCCCGTTTTCGAAAAAGACCCGCGCTTTTTCGCCACGCGGCCCCGTAAATTCAATCGCCGCGGTCGTGCCGCTCATGCACTTCAATTGAATGATGTCTGCGATATGCAGGTCGCTCAGCGTTCCCTGAAATTTTTCGCTCTCATCTTTGCTCGGAGGATGCAGCAGCGCCCCAACCAGAGCGACAAAATCATCATGAGGGAAAGGTTTCTCGAGAAAGTGAATCGCGCCGAGACCCGCCGCTCTTTCGCGTGCGGCCGTCAGATGAATCGCCGTCAAGATAATCGCACGGGCGTTCGGATGGCTGGTGCGCAGGTCATAAAGAAACTCCTGTCCGAGATCGTAGGTTGCATCCACATCGAGAACGAAAAGGTCGGGCTTTGTCTCCAACGCGACCCGTTGTGCTTCTTCCAAGCTTCGTGCTAGATCGACAATCGCTTCAGGCGCAACTTCCCCTAACGCCGTCAAAGTTGCCGAGGCTAATTGCTCATCTGGCTCCAACACCAGAATTCTAGAGCTTTCCGAATTCATTTCGTTTCGATTTGAGCGCGCGCTACGACGGCTTCCGCCGCGCAGCCCATTGCACCCCTACGAATGCCTGCTTCTGGCGCAATGCAAAGTTTTTTTGTTGGTAGGGACGCCGCAGCGCGATGTCCCTACCTTCTCGCGAACCGCTCGGCCAGTTCTCGTCGGCTGATCTTCCCCCGCTCGTTTACAGGGATTTCGTCGACCAGAAAAATCCGCTTCGGCGCCTGCCAGCTACTGAGCCGCTTCCGACAAAATTCCAACAGCTCGGCTTCGCGCACGCTCGAGTCGGCCACTATGCAAGCCGCGACTTCTTCGTTGCGCAGCGGTGATTTTCGGCCAAAGACGATCGCCTGTCGCACACCGGCGAAACGCAGCAACTGTGTCTCTACTTCCGCCGGATTCACTTTTTTCCCAGCCACATTAATCACATCGGAAATTCGACCGACGATTTTGAATCCGCCGCCATGTCGAGCGAGCAAATCGTCCGGAACAAAAACTCCGTGGCCCAGTTTCGCCTCGTCCGGTTTGGGGAAATATCCGTCCGCTACCGCCGCCGCGCGCACTCGAATCCGACTCGACGACGAATCAGCATCAATCAATTTAACATCGACGTTTTTCATCGGTCTACCGACGAAACCGTCTTCGAAATTTGTGCCCTCGCGGTCGTAGCAAATTCCGCCGCACTCGGACGATCCGTAAAAGGAATGGAT
>JALYUC010000182.1 GCA_030853965.1 Verrucomicrobiota bacterium
GGCCACGGCGCTAAGCAGAGCGACAGATCGAAGAATTGCGGATCGCATCCGGCTACGCCACCTCCAGAGCTTCCGCCGGCTCAAGTGCGCCTTCTTTCTTCGGGACGAGCGTGCGCCGCGGGCAAAGCGGGATGTAGCGTTGGAGCCAGACGATGGAATAGAAAATCCACATCCGCCATTTGATCGCGAAGTCCGTGCCGGCGTTGCCGCCCAGGACCGCGTTCACCGCCGGCGGAATCTGAAAAATATCCTGCGGATGCAAAAACACTTCGATGAATTCCTTTGAATACCACGCGTCCACGAAGCGGAGATAAACATCCATCGCCTTGTTGATGTTGCGTGTGTAGCGAGGGAAAAGTTTTCGCGCGCGTTTCGGATGGTCGAGCACTTCGTGCAGAACGTCCGCCGCCTGCTCGCCCGCCAGCACCGCCAGGAAAACGCCGCTGCTGAAAACGGGATCGATGAATCCGGCGGCGTCACCTGCGAGCAGCCAGCGATCGCCGTAAAGTTTGGCGTTGCGATAGGAATAATCGCCGGCCGAATACACGGGCGAGACGCGCTCGGCCCGTTTCATTCGCTCCAACACCATCGGTTGTTCGTTGATGCATTTTTCCAGCGCTGGCTCCGGCGCAAGCTTCATCGCGCGAAACGTCGCCGTATCCATGACCACGCCGATGCTCATGCGTGTGGGCGTGAGCGGGATCATCCAAAACCAGCGGTCGAGCCCGCGCACCATGCGGATAAGCGTGCCGTCGATGCCTTCCGCACGGTCCACGTTCTCGTAATGCGCGAACACAGAAAATTTTTGCAGATGATCGTACATCTTTTTGCATTTGAAAAAGCTTCCGAGCATCGTCTGGCGACCGCTGCAATCGAGCAAATAGCGCGATTCAACGGAGGATGTTTCACCGGCGGCCGTTTCGATGTCGATCTTCACACCATCTTTGCCGAAGTTAATGTTTTTCACCGTTGTTTCCTCGCGCACTTCGGCACCGTTCTCCCGCGAGTGATCGAGGAGCAGCTTGTCAAACTCTGAGCGCGTGACTTGATAGGCGCGGTCGCGGCGAGCGCGGTACCCGTCTTTGAAATAAAACTTAATGCCTTTTGATCCACAGGCCGCAACGATTTCGCCGCCAAATTTCGGCAAGAAAGTGCGATCGAGTTTTTCGCGAACGCCAAGCCGATCGAATGCCTTCGTGCTAAATGGCAGGAGCGATTCGCCAATGTGGAAGCGCGGAAATTTTTCGCGCTCCAGCACGACGACGCGTCGTCCGGCTTTCGCCAGCAAAGTCGCAGCCGTGCTGCCGGCCGGTCCGCCACCGATGATTGCGACGTCGTAAAGCTCAGTGCTCATCTTGTATGTTTTAGCGCAGCATTCTTATCGGAGCAATGCTGGCAGGTTCCATTTTGTGCGCAGAACTTCGTAGGATGATTGCGGCATTTCCACCAGTAACGGCTGTTGTGCTGGATCAAGCCAGCGTATGACATCGACCAGATCGTTTTCCGACATGGCGGTGCAGCCCGAAGTCGGGGTTCCCGGTGTTTTCCAAACGTGAAGAAAGATGCACGAACCAGCGCCAGGTTTGGGCGGCGAGTTTTGTTCGACGACCACGCCGAGTTTATAAACATCTACCCCGGACAACTTCTCGGCACTTCGCCAGTCGGGATTGTCGATCTTCGATCTATCGACAAGCTGGTTGTAATAACGCGATTGCGGGTCATCCACGGCCACAACATTTTCGGACAAAGCGACAAACGACATTTTGGTTTCGCGTTTATATCCGAAAACAGATTGCAGTCGGAAAATTCCGGCAGGCGCTTTGTCGTCGCCTTCCCTTTTCATCGGGCCCGGCCAAGACGCGGTCTTGATCAGGCCGCGTCCCCACGCGAGCCCATTTCTACCAACGCGCACAGCGATTCCCGATTTTCGTCGCTGCCACGGCGAATGGGCATTGGGTTCGCGTTCGAAGATCGACATCTTGCCCTCCGTCGAAGTCCACGAATCCGTAATCACGACAAGGCACTGGCGCGATTTTGCGAGGGGATCATCTGCGGCATCGGCAACCGCGCACAACATGAAAGCAAGCAATGTTGCAGAGTAGCGCATTGAAATATCGAAGGCCCTTGTTTCTCCTTAATCTGTGTTAATCTGTGGCGAAAGTTGCTGGTAGGAAATGAAATTGATCGACCGCGCGGTAAGTCGTGAACTTCTTGTCAACGTTCTGTTTGCGATTTGCGTCCTCAGTCTCGTCCTCGTTGTGGGCCAGATTTTGCGCAAACTCCTGCCGTTGCTCGTTAATCACGATGTGCCGGTGGAATATCTGCTCAGCTTTATCGCTTACGTTCTGCCTTTCTCTCTCATTTTTACTATCCCGTGGGGATTACTGACCGCGATCCTGCTCGTCTTCGGCCGGCTCTCCGCCGACAATGAATTGATCGCGCTGCGCTCGAACGGAGTAAGCATTACGCGCGTTTGTTTTCCGCTCGCTGCGATTGCGATTGTCGCGAGCGCGATTTGTCTTTGGCTCAATGTCCAGGCCGCGCCCGCCGCCCAGGAAAAATTGCGCAGTACCATCTTCGATCTGGCCACGCGCAATCCGATGGCGCTCTTCGGCAGCGATCAGGTGATTGATCAGTTCCCGGGCCGCAAGATTTACGTCGGCAAAAAGGAGGGCAACAAACTCGAGAACATCACGGTCTTTGAATTGAATGACGACTCACTGCCGATAAGAGTGACGCACGCGCATAGCGGAATGCTCGAGGCCGATCTGCCCAACAAGCGCATTCTTATGCACCTCTACCAGGCACGTTATCAACAGCGCGATGAAAAGGACCCGCTCGATCTGCGAAAAATCCGCGACGGGATCAACATGGCCGAAGGAACCTTGCCCATCAGCCTGGAGGAACTTTACGAGAAGCAAAAGAAGAAGCCGAGTCGCTCCGCCTTGTCGATCGAACAACTGCTCGACCAGTTGAAGAGCGAAAATACGCGCGAGCGCAGCGCCAGCCGGACGGAAATCAACAAACGCTTTTCTTTTCCGATGTCGTGCCTCGCCTTCGCCCTGATCGGCGTACCGCTCGGCGTGACCGCGCATCGCCGTGAAACATCGATCGGTTTCGCCATGGGATTGATCGTTGCGATCACTTATTTTCTTTTCGTCATCCTTGGCGACACCCTGCGTGCAAATCCGAAAGTCCACCCAGAACTTCTCGTCTGGTTTCCAAACGTGCTCTTTCTCGTGCTCGGTGCGTATCTGTTCCGGCGATTAGCGCGGCAATAGGGCGCTTTTACTTTTGTAAGCGGGAAATCGTTTCTTAGATCGACATCCGGATTTTGATTCGCTCATTCTTCATCGAGATGGAAGCGATGCAAAATGCGATGCGCAAACGGAGCCAAGATCAAGGATGCGATGCCGATAAAAGCCAGTCCGGAAAACAAGGCATAACAAGAGGCAAATATTTTGGCGGTCGAAGAATGGAGAGGATCTACTGGACCCATTCCGCCCAGGATCATTGAAGCATTCAAAAGCGAGTCGATCCAACTCAACTCTCCTAAGTAGTGATATCCCAATATTCCAATTCCTAGACCCACAGCGAGGAGAAGCAGCGCGAGGATTAGATGGCGGATTACTCGATTTGTAAATTTGGCCGCACTGAGAAGGGCGTCGCTTCGATTTTCGTACATAAGACGTTTGGCAAAATAGTTCGCAAACGACCGTAACGGTCAAACTTTGTTGCGTGTTGGAATGTTCACTCAACGAACCAACAATTTCCGTCGAGTACCTCAACACGTCGCCCTGTCTGTTCCGCCTCTGGTGCGGATATGAAACCTTTCGCTTTATCGATGTCGGCAACGGTGAATATGAAAAAGACTTCGTTGGCATCTTCGGCTCCTCTCCAGAGATGCTCTAACGACAGCCCTGCCTCACGATGGGCGACCGAATGCGAGTCGAAAACGGATTTCCACTTTGCGAAGTCCGCTACTTTGTTTCTACAGATCATTCGGATCATGTTTATGTTGCTTTAGGTTGAATCAATACTCGTGAGCGTGTTGCAACCGCTGGTTACGCCTTGGAGCTAGGTCTTTGGGCTGTACTTGTCGATCAAAGCTTGGAAGCGCGGGTCTTTGCGCACTGGGTCCCAGGCTGGATCATAGTTCAATTCGTTACTCCAAAGTGATTACCACTTTTCCTCGAGCGTGACCTTCTTCCAGATACCGGATCGCGTCTGGGACCTCACTCAACTTGTAACGCCGGTCGATGACCGGCTTCACTTTTCCGGACTGGATGAGATCGCCCAGGATGGTCAGGTCCTTTCCGTTCGGTTCCGCCATCATCATGCCCATCTCCTGGTCCACGAACTTCGACAGCAGCATCGCTTTGAGCGGGCGAAACATCACTCCGAACAGGCCCTGCTGGTTTGCTCCGCCACCGCCGATCATGACGTATTTTCCTTTGGGATTTAAGACGCGCCTGAATTCGGACAGCGAATGGTTGGCAACGTTGTCGAGAATCACATCGTAACGTTTGTCACTCTTGGTGAAATCCTCTTTGGTGTAATCAATGACGTTGTCTGCGCCGAGCGAGCGCACAAGATCGACATTTCGCGTACTGCAAACGCCAGTGACATCCGCGGTAAACGACTTGGCGATCTGCACCGCGAACGTTCCCACACCTCCCGACGCGCCGTTAATCAAAACTTTCTGTCCCGCCTGAACTTTTCCCTTGTCGCGAACAGCCTGCAAAGCAGTAAGCCCGGCGATGTTGAGCGAAGCCGCCTCTTCAAACGGCACGGTAGCTGGCTTGATCGCCAGTCCGCGCTCGGAACCACACACATACTCGGCGAAAGCGCCGTTTTTTCCGCCGAACACTTCGTCGCCTGGTTTGAACTGCGTGATGTTCTTGCCCACCGCCTCAACCGTCCCCGCCATGTCGACACCTAGTCGTGTGGTCTTGGGTTTGCGCAGCCCAACCCCCATGCCGCGCATGATGTAAGGCGTGCCTCTCACGAAGTGCCAGTCGTATGGATTGACCGACGCTGCGCGAACTTTGATCAGGACCTGGTTGTCATTGGGAACAGGCTTTTCGATGTCCTCGAGCTTGAGAACATCGGGTGGACCGAAGTCGCAATAAACAATCGCTTTCATCGGATTGATCGGAGCCGCGGTCTTGCCGCAGTCGTTGGTCGACCGCCAATAGGCGACAAACACGAACAGGAACGCCAGGATCAACAGAACAAAAACTACGCGGACAATCCACTTCAGTATTCGTTTCATAAGCTTGACGAATTCATTCTACGGTGATTACGACTTTTCCCCGGGCATGTCCTGTTTCCAGGTAGCGAAGAGCGTCAGGAGTCTGATTGAGTTTGTAGGTCTTGTCGATGACCGGTGTCATCTTTCCGGATTGCAGGAGACCGGCCAAAACGGTCATGTCCTCTTTGTTAAATGCTGCGATATAGGCAATGAATTTTTCGCTCACGAACCGTGACCGCACATACGCGTTGAGCTCACCGAGCAAACGCATGCCCATACCGTCGTGCCATCCTGCGCCTCCAAGCCCCGCCATGACGCAGATGCCCTTGGGATTTAGAACGCGCCGGCGCTCCGAAAACGAATGGTTACCGACGAGGTCGTAGATCAAGTCATAACGTTGCGAACTGTTGGTGAAATCCTCTTTCGTGTAATCAATCACGTGATCGGCCCCGATTGATCGGACAAGATCGACATTGCGCGTGCTGCAAACGCCGGTCACTTCCGCGCCGAATGATTTCGCGATTTGCACCGCGAATGTGCCAACACCGCCGGACGCGCCGTTGATCAACACCTTTTGTCCCGGCTGAATTTTTCCCTTGTCGCGCAGACCTTGGAGCGCGGTGAGTGCAGCGACCGGAACAGCGGCCGCTTGCTCGAACGTCACGTTCGCCGGTTTGACCGTGATCCCCCGATCCGCCAATGCGCAGACGTACTCCGCGATGGCTCCATTTTTGCCGCCGAAAACTTCATCGCCTGGTTTGAACTGCGTGACATTCTTGCCAACTGCTTCCACTGTCCCCGCGTAATCGACACCGAGCCGGGTGTCTTTTGGTTTGCGCATTCCAGAGAGCGGGCGCAGCACCCAGAAGCCGCGGATGGTGAGGTCCAACGGATTTACTGAAGCCGCGCGAACTTTTACCTAAACTTGGTTGTCCGTCGGAGTCGGCTTTTCGACTTCTTCAACCTTCAGAACCTCGGGGCCGCCATATTCGCAATGAACAATAGCCTTCATGGAGTTAGTCGGGACATCGCTGCGATCACAGTCGTTAGTCGACATCCAGTAGGCGACGAAACCCCAGACGACCAACGCGAGAAAAATGATGCCTGCACTCCATTTAAAAATACGTTTCAGTTTCATACGCCCAGTCATTCAATGGTGATCGCGATTTTTCCCCGCGCGTGGCCGGTTTCGAGATATTTGTACGCGGCGGCGGTTTCAGTAAGCGGATAGATTTTGGTGAGAGCGGGCACAACCTTCCCGCTCTCCGTCAAGT
>JALYUC010000010.1 GCA_030853965.1 Verrucomicrobiota bacterium
CGGCGTTGTTAATCAAGATGTCGATCTTGCCGAAGCGCGCCAGAGTTTGCGCAAGAGCGGATTGAATCTCGGCGGCCTCAAGCAAATCGCACTGAATAGGGAGAACATCGCCGCCGCGTGAAGCAAGGTCGGCTTTCGCACGGGCAAGCTCGTCGGCGTCGCGAGCAATGAGCGCAACTTTCGCGCGCTGTCGGCAAAGTTGCCGCGCGATGGCGAGACCCAAGCCGCGCGAGCCGCCGGTGATGAGAGCGACTTTGTTCGCAAAGGAGAATCGTGGCATTCAGAAAACGTCCAATGTCCAACGCCCAACGTCCAACATCGAATGCGGCGGCCAATGAGGATGTCGATCTAACTGTGCTTGCGATTGAAACGGGCGACTTCGCGCGCTGTCTCCCGATCGGTTGCGCGCTTTTTCAAGTCGGCACGTTTGTCGCGCGCGGCTTTTCCCTGGGCCACGCCGAGCTCGGCTTTGAGTTTCCCGTTCTTCCAATAAAGCTTTAGGGCAACCAGCGCGCGTCCAGCGATCTGGGTTTCGCCATAAAGTTTGTCGATTTCCTGACGATGCAGCAAAAGTTTGCGGACGCGTTTCGGAGGCGGGATTTCATGGCTCGCCTGCGCATACGGCTGAATGTCGGCGTTGTAGAGAAATGCTTCACCCTTCTCGATCCGCGCAAAGGCGTCGCTGATGTTCGCTTTGCCAGCCCGGACCGATTTTACTTCGCTGCCCTTTAGCTCGATGCCGGCTTCGTAGCGCTCGAGAATATGAAAATCGCGCAGCGCCTTTCGATTGAGGATCGATTCGGCAGCCATGGAGGAACACGGGCCAGATGCCCATGCCACGCGTTAAGCGCCGTCCGTATCCTTGAGGGACTCGTAGGTCAACTTGCCGGCGATGATTTCCTTGAGCGCAATATCGGTGAGGGAGGCACGCGGACCTGTTTCCACCATTGGCCGATGCCCTAAACCGAGTTGACGCACGCGCTTTGAGACAACGTTAATCAAAACTTGCTGATTTGGGATCACTTGAGCTGCTTCCTGGAGAAGTTGAGTGGTCATATTACGCAAGGATCTGACGGCGCGTATTGCTTCCGTCGGGAATTGAAGAATCGTTGGTGAATTGCTCGCAAGAGAGGGCGAGAGAAGTTGCGGGGCGAGCATACCGAAAAAACGAATGGTGACTTTGCTGGTGGCGCAGCGGGTTGTCAATCGATTTGTTAACTGCTTGCCAGTGGCGCGGAAATACGCAAGATAAGGCCGCTCGGATCGATAATCGATCTGTCACTCGGGCTGTGGCTCAGCTTGGTAGAGCGCCTGCCTCGGGTGCAGGAGGCCGCGGGTTCGAATCCCGCCAGCCCGACGCCAGCCCGCTGGCAGACCGGTAGTCGATTCTTAGTATAATGAAGACGCGTTTTACAATCCTCCTTGCAGCGCTCGTCTCGATCCAATTCGTCGCTTCGTCGGCCTGCCGAGCAATGGGGGAGGTACCCGCCGAGCTTAAAGGTAAATTAATATATCATCCGGACATAAATTGGTGGAGCGCCGCCCGGCGCGGCCAGCATGGAAAAGGTGTGTTCCTCCTCACGGTCGATCGCAACGGTGAAGTAAGCGAAATCAAGGTCGTAAAAAGCACTGGCTATCCGTACCTGAATGAGATTGCGGCAAAACAATTGTTCGCGTGGCGGTTTCAACCCGGCGTGCTAACACAGGCAAGAATCCCAATCGACTTTCATCTCAAAGGGTATTTCAAAGAGATTCATCGATCCGAAAACCGGCGAGGTCACCGAAGTCAAAGTCCTGAGAAAACCAGTCTACGCCGAGCTTACCGCCGAGATCGTTCTGACAGCCTTTAAATGGAAATTTCGGCCCGGCACCATCACGGAGACTAAAATGACATTCGAGCTCATAACCAAAGGTTTCTTTAGGCAAGTTCACTAGTTCCTGTAAGGAACGAACAGTGTTTCTTGTTGCGCGCGGATGCTTGGCTCACCATGAGCCGTAAGTGAACGAGGCTGTTTTCACAACCATCGCGATCACCGGGTTCGGCGTCGCGTTTTTCCACGCGGCGATGCCGACACATTGGTTGCCGTTCGTGCTTACGGCGCGAGTTCAACGCTGGACCCGACCGAAGACAGTTACGATTACCGCCTTTGCCGGAACCGGGCATGTCCTCGTGACCGCCCTGCTCGGCTTCTTCATAACCTGGTTCGGAACGAGTCTAAATAGAAGCATCTCAGATTGGTTCCCACGCATCGCTGGGGGGGCGCTCGTATTGTTCGGCCTTTACTATCTCCTTCGACAGATTTCGGGAAAGGGTCATGTACACTTCGGGTATCCCCATGAACATTTGCACGAGGCGCACAATCATGAGCACGTCCCCGAGCGCACGTCCGATCGCACGGCCATTTTGAGTTTGCTCGCTTTTCTAACGTTGTCGCCTTGCGAAGGTTTTTTGCCTATTTATGTCTCGGGAATCCGTTACGGTTGGATGGGTTTCGCCCTTCTTACCGCCATTCTTTCCTTCGCCACCGTAGCCGGGATGGTTTTCTTTACGTCGCTCACACTCGCCGGTCTTGGAAGATTGAAGCTTGGCGCAATGGAAAAGTACGAAAGCGGCTTGATGGGCGCTTTGCTCTGTGTTGTGGGTGTATTGATTCTTCTCTTTGAACGATAATGCGGCGTGAACCCAAGATCGGTGACGATGGTCATCGAGCGTTAAAGAAGGCAGTTGCAGTTCGCCACCTGACATGATTGGATCAACAACCGAAAACTTGAAATCGAAAATCAAAAGTTGCTCTCATCATGGGCTCTCTTAAAAAGCGACGGAAAGCGAAAATCTCCAAGCATAAGCGCCGAAAGCGTATGAAGGAGAATCGCCACAAGAAACGTCTGCGCTACAAGGCATAGATCGTAACCCGTCGTTTACGCGCTCGCCCCCTTGTTTGCGAATCGTGCGCGGCGCAGGTACAATCGCCGACATGATGAAGCAGAAGCATTGGGCGCCAAGCGCCCGACTGCTTCTGACCGGGTTGCTTCTGCTCTTTTTGTGCAGTCTGGTCGATGCCCGTCCACCGCCGGGTAAAACTTCACGGGTTCAACCCTCCTCGACAGTGGAGCCCAAAACAGTTGGACGCCAGGACGATTCGGTGACACTCAAGCCGGCGAAGGATCTCGTGCTCCGCGCGGAGGGCGAACGCAAAGCTGAAGCCCTCGCTCGTTTTGTTGAAGGAACGTCCTTCGAGGAAAGCGGAGAAATCGATAAGGCGCTGGCGGCGTACCGCAAAGTGCTCAATATCGATCCCGGTCAATCTGAACTCGCCTGCCGCGTGGCTACTTTGCTCACACGCCAGGACGAGTTTCCGCAAGCCATCGACGTATTGAAAGACGCGATCAAGGCGAACGCCGGAGCTTCGGGGCCTTATCTACAACTGGCTTTTATCTACGCGAAATATCTCAAGAAAACGGACCAGGCGGTTGAGTATGCCAACCGCGCCATCGCCCTGGATCCCACCAACATTGAAGCTTATCAGCGGCTTTACGAGATCCAGCTAGCGGCGGGCGATGGAAAAAAAGCGCTGCAGTCATTGGCGCGGGCGGAAAAGGTGAAGAGCGACGACCCGGCATTTTGGATACGACTCGGAAAACTTTACGCTACGCTCGCTTTCAAGCCCGATTCAGAGCCGCCGGCGGAGGAAATAGGGCACCTTAATGAAATTTTTAAGAAGGCGGTAGACCATGCCAAGGATGATGCCGCTGTTTTGAAGGAGGTGGCGGATTATTACGCCTCGTCCGAGCAAATCAAAGAGGCCATCCCGCTTTACCTTCGCGTGCTCGAGTTACAACCAGACGATGCGAATGCGCGCGAGAAGCTCGCTGCTGGATTTGTTATTACAAAACAAGGGGCCAAAGCTGTTGAGTTGCTGGAAGAGATCATCAAACAGCGGCCGGAAAAATATCAGCCCTATGATTTACTGGCCCAAGTTCTGGACGATCAAGCGCGGACGCTTCAGCGCGAGAACAAGGTCAACGAAGCAAAAGCCATCTTCGCCAAGGCAGCCGCCAATTACGAGCAAAGTCTGCTCATCAATCCCGGCCACGCGAGCACATACCTCCGACTCGCCGAGTTGCTTCTCGGGTCGGTGAAAGATGCGGAGCGGGCGGTCAAAGTTCTCACCGAAGCGCGACGGCGTTTCCCGAACGCGCCTGAGATGGTCTATTATCTGGCGCTGGCATTGCGGGAGGCGAAACATCCGCAACAAGCAGTCGCCACATTTGAGGAGGCGTTGCACGAAACGGAACGTGAATCGGGCGAAATCGTCAATGCGCGGTTTTATTTCGATTACGGCGCCGCGGCCGAACAAGCCGGTTTGTACGACAAAGCGGCCGATTTGTTCAAGAAATCGATCTCTCTCGATCCGGCGAATGCAGCCGACGCCTATAATTTTCTCGGTTACATGTGGGCCGACCATAACATGCATCTCGACGAAGC
>JALYUC010000013.1 GCA_030853965.1 Verrucomicrobiota bacterium
AGATCGCCCGGAAAAACATCCGCATCGCGCGAAGCTTGCGCGATCATTCGCGGAAAAGTGTGAAAGAGCATATTGGCGTTTCCGCGTGACAATTCGCGGCCATTGACGCGCGCGTGCATCTCCAATGAGATTTTTTCATTGTCGATCTTGTCGGCAAATTCGTCGCGCGTAACCAGAACTGGGCCGACCGCGGTCGCGAAATCCTTTCCCTTCGCCGGTCCGAGCCCCACTGCCATTTCGGCGCGTTGCAAATCGCGCGCGCTGAAATCGTTCACGATCGTGAAGCCGGCGACGTAATTCCACGCGCTCTCTGCCCGTATGTTTCGGCCGCGATTTCCGATTACCAACCCGAGCTCAAGTTCGAAATCCAGCTCCTTTGAATCAGCCGGTGCGAAAATCTCTGCCTCCTGGCCGACGAGCGAACTGGGATTCGAGAAATAAAAAACCGGTATTTCGTACCACGCTTGAACCATGTCCATCCCGAGGCGCGACCGAATTGTTCTCGCATGCTGCTCAAACGCGTAGAAATCACGAAATGACGGAGGTCGGAGAATTGGCGGAAGAAATCTTTTTACACGCATCGTCTTGCCTCCGCGTTTCTGGAAAATACGGCCATGCTCAGGCCAGTCGCTCACTTTTCGCGTAAACTCGGAAAAGCGCGACATAAGCAACGGAAGAAACTGCGCCAGCGGGCTTCCGGGAGTTGTCGGGAGTTCCTTTTCACCAAAGAAACTAAGAAAAGCATGCAGGTTCACCCACGTTTGCGTATCCACAGAGACCGCAGCGATGGGCGACCTGGCATTCTCGGGAAGAATCGTGGCGAGGCGCATGGCTAATTGCTAGGTATGAGCAGCGCTTGCATCGTGAATCCCGCTTTTATTTCGCCAATACAGGGAGCCAACCCACTCTCCGCTGCATCTCTTCGCACTACGCTAGTAAGTTTCGCGCCGAGCCGCGAGATGATGAGGCACACCTCGTTTCCTTCGGTGGTCAAGACACCAATTAACCTATCGCCCCGCTTATTTCCGCGATGCGAAAATTTCATCGCGGCTCATGGGAACAGGCCGCGCGTACTCTTCGCCTTGAGGACACGCTCAACCCCGATGGCCATGGCTGCGGTGCGATGCGAAATCTTATGTTCTTTCGCGCGTCTGATCACTTGGCTGAAGGAATGCTCGAGGATGCGGAAAAGTTTGTCCGTTACTTCCATTTCGCTCCAAAGGAAACTCTGGAGGCCTTGCACCCATTCGAAGTACGAAACGATCACGCCGCCGGCATTGCAAAGAATGTCCGGAATCACAAAGACCTCATCCCAACGCGATTCAAGAATTAAGTCCGCTGCCGGCGTTGTTGGCCCATTGGCTCCTTCCGCGAGAATCCGGCATTTGAGCTTGGCGGCGTTCTTCTCCGTTATGACGCGATCTACTGCCGCTGGAACGAGAATGTCACATTCCATCGTGAGCAGCTCGTTTGGATCGATATGATCCCCTTGCGCAAACGCCCGCAGATTGCCCTTCTTCAGAACATGCTGTTCGGCCGCTTTTACGTCGATTCCTTTTGGATTGTAAAGCGCCGTTGTCGCATCGCTGATCCCGACGATTTTCACGCCGGTTTTAAAACCGAGTGAAAGAGCGGCGACCGAGCCGACATTGCCGAAGCCTTGCACAATCGCGGTGCTTTTCTCCGGATCCATCTTCAGCATGTCCATCGCGCGCTCGACCAAATAGACCACCCCCCGTCCTGTGGCTTCGCGCCGTCCTTCCGTCCCGCCAACAGCGACAGGCTTGCCGGTGACGATCTCGTTCACGGTGTAGCCTTGATAAACAGAGTACGTGTCCATGAACCATGCCATGATCTGCTCATTGGTGCCCATGTCCGGCCCCATGATGTCGGTGTGCTGGCCGACGAACGGAATCATCTCCTGCATATAGCGCCGCGAGACGCCTTCGAGTTCCTTGGTAGATAACTTGAAAGGATCGACCGCCACACCGCCCTTCGCACCGCCGTAAGGCAAACTCGACAACGCGCATTTCCAGCTCATCCACATCGCTAATGCGGCTGTTTCGCCCATCGACAA
Organism: Verrucomicrobiota bacterium; assembly: GCA_030853965.1. Taxonomy (GTDB): domain Bacteria; phylum Verrucomicrobiota; class Verrucomicrobiia; order Chthoniobacterales; family UBA10450; genus JALYUC01. Next base: position 2,078 of record JALYUC010000013.1, read on the forward strand.
TGTTGGCGCGAAACGAGTCCCTCCTTTCGTTGGTCCAAGGGTTAGGTGATGTTGGACGCGATAGCCCTGAAAGGTTCGTGTGCTGCCATCATCCATATGCACCGGAAGCGTCACGGCGACGGCACGTTTCGGAAACATGAGACGGTCGCGATCGTTCTTGTCGATGCTCAAGTAATCGGCAATGACCTCAAACTGAGCGCAGGCCATTTTGAAAACGTCGTCGTCGTAAATGTGCATGAGAGCGAGCGAGAATAATAGATTACTCCCGCGGGAAATTCAGGTGCTATTTGGTCGCGAATTCGCCAGGCGTCAAATTCAAAACCGCCGGTAAGATCGACAATCACATTTGGAGTTCGTAACGTGCTTTTCCAGAAACATTTGAAATGAAAATTGAAACTGTTGCCGTCCATGCCGGCCACGCCATTGATCCTGCAACCGGCGCAGTCGCCCCGCCCATCAACCTTTCCACCACGTTCGAGCGCGACGTCGAGGGCACCTACTCACGTGGCTTCATGTACACGCGCAATAACAATCCAAATCGGCAGGCGCTGGAGAATGGCATCAGTGCGCTCGAAGGCGGGGCCGACGCAGCCGCTTTCGGCAGTGGAATGGCGGCAGCCATGGCTTTGTTCCAAGCCCTCGCCCCGGGCGACCACGTCCTCGCGCACGTCGACGCCTACTACGGGACAACGCGATTGCTCCGCGAACTCTTCCTGCGTTGGGGACTTGAAGCCGATTTCATCGACATGAGCGATCTCGGCACGATCAAGAAAGCAATTCGTCCAAAAACGAAATTGGCCTGGATGGAAACGCCGTCGAACCCGCTCCTGAAAATTGTCGATCTTGCCGCCGTCGCCGAGATTATTCGCGAGGCCGGTGCTTTGTCTGTCTGCGACAACACCTGGGCGCCAACAATCCAGCGACCGTTCGATCTCGGCGCCGACCTCATTCTTCATTCCACCACCAAATACTTCGGTGGCCACTGTGACGTGCTCGGTGGAATCATCGTCAGCAAAACCGTCAACAAATTTTTCCAGCGCGTGCGCGAGATTCAATATTGCGGCGGTGCCGTCCCCTCGCCTTTCGACTGCTGGCTCATCCTGCGCGGGATGCAAACCGTTCCATGGCGAATGCGCGCACATTCCGAAAATGCGGCGAAGGTCGCCAATTCTCTCGCGCAACATCGACACGTAGAACGTGTGTATTACCCCGGATTGCGCTCGCATCCGGGACATGACATCGCGACAAAGCAGATGTCGATGTATGGTGGGATGCTTTCGCTCGAAGTGAAAGGCGGTGCCAACGCCGCCATGTCGTTAGCGGCAAAGACAAAAATCTTTACCCGCGCCACCAGTTTGGGCGGTGTCGAGAGTTTAATTGAGCATCGCGCTTCAATTGAAGGTGCTGGAACAACGTCACCAGAAGGTTTGCTCAGATTGTCGGTAGGCCTCGAGAACGCTGATGACTTGATCGAAGATCTCGATCAAGCACTACGATAAATCCTTCGGTCGCAGACGTCGCCGGACAAGATCGACAACGTCGTGGACCTCAGCAACGCGCAGCAAATAAGCCGCGCCAAAAAAGATGCCCGCTCCGCATGCGATCGTGATCAAGAGAACAATCGCGGTTTCCCAAGCCGGAGCGTGAGGATGCAGCGTAAAAAAGAATGAAGATGCCATCCAGCAGATCGCTGCCAGTCCCACGCCTGCGCAAAGAAGTTTGGCGAGAGTTTGCAACAGCGCACCGGTTTCGAGTCGTCCTGCGTAATAACGCATCATTGAGTAAAGAAGAACGAAATTCGTGATCGCGACCATGCTCGTGGAAAGCGCGAGCCCGCGGTGCCCCAATTGATAATGGAATGCGAGCAACCAGCTGAGGCAGAAGTTCACCAGAATTGAGAAAAAACTCACCAGCATTGGCAGGTATCGCTTGTCGAGCGCATAGAAAGTCGGGATGAGCACTTTGTCGGCAGAATAGGCCGCCAGGCCGATCGCATAAAAACGGAGCGCCGCCGCGGTTTGCTCTGTTGCAAAAGCGTTGAAACGGCCGTGCTCGTAGATGAGACTGATGATGGGTTTCGCGAGGATGATGAGTCCGATTGCGGACGGGATAGTCAGCAGCAATACGAGCCGGACGGAGTGTGCGAGCGCGGAACGGAATTGTGCCGTGTCGCCAAGTGCAGCGCTTCGCGAAACCAGCGGGAGCGTCACCGTCGCAATGGCAACTCCGAACATTCCCAGAGGCAACTGCATCAGGCGAAACGCGATATTCAACCAGCTCACAGCGCCGTCTTGCAAATACGAGGCGAACAGGCTGTTTATCAGGACGTTCATCTGCACCGCGCTTGCCGCAATGGTCGCGGGGCCCATGATGCCCAGAATGGTGCGCACGCCAGGATCGCGCCATTTGAAATCCGGTTTGAAGTGGAACCCGACACGACGCAACGCCGGAAATTGCACCGTCAACTGCAAGAAGCCGCCGATCAACGTCGCGATCGATAATCCCACGAGTCCCCGTTCCCCAAAATGCGGATGACGCCAATCGAGTTGCGGTTCGAGCCAGTAACAGAGTGCGACGCCGCCGATGATCGATCCAAGGTTGAAAAAACTTGAGGCCATTGCCGGCACTCCGAAAACGTGTTTCGCGTTCAGCATTCCCATCACTAGCGCAGCCAGCGACACCAGCAGGATGAACGGAAACATGATTCGCGTGAGCTGGATCGTGAGTTCCGCTTTCTCCACCGGAAAACCGGGCGCGAGGATGTTGATAAGAACCGGAGCGAAGAGGACGCCCAGGAGCGTGACCGCGCTCATGAAGATGACCGTGAGCGTGGCAACCTTGCTTGCCAGCCTCCACGCGGATTGGTCGCCGTCGGTTGCAATACGCCGCGAGAACGTGGTGACAAACGCGGTCGACAGCGCGCCTTCGGCAAAGAGATCGCGCAACATGTTCGGCGCGCGAAACGCCGTCAGAAACGCGTCCATATTTCGCGTCGCGCCAAAAAGCGCGGCGAATATCACTTCGCGGATCAACCCGAGAACCCGGCTGCAAAGAATGGCGATACCCACCACCCCCGTGGCGCGCGTACTGATTCGCTGATTTCCCGTAGCTAACATCGGCGAGAAAAATCAACCGGCTTCAGCTTTTCCAAAGAAAAATCTCGCTGCGGCTTTTTCGTGCCGGTTGAAAGGAATCGCAATGATCGCCACCGTGATGAATGCCGATATCAACTCTTACAAGCCGGGTGGACAATCGATAAATTCAAACGCCAGTTGGAATTTTTGCGAGAGATGCGCGGCTAACGCTTTCACCCCAAAAGTTTCCGTCGCGTAATGACCGCCGAGAACAAGATTGATCCCTAGTTCTTCGGCAGCGATCGCAGCCCAATGCGGCGCTTCGCCGGTGATGAACATGTCGATCTTGTCCCGTGCCACTTTGTAGATCTCAGAGCCAGCCCCACCGGTGATAATTCCTATTGTGCATGTTCGCTCGGGCCCACAAAGAAACGCGCGCGGCTCCGCGCCTAACGACGCCGCTAATTTGCGAACCATTTCGTTGCGCGAAGTGGAAACGCTGGCTTTAATTCCGACGAGTTGCCCTTTTTCTTCGAAGAATGGCTGCGTCGAGGCGAGCCCCAATGCGGCGGCCAGCTGCGCGTTGTTTCCGACCTTGGGATGAATGTCGAGCGGGAGATGCGCGCTGTAGAGCGCAATGTCATTCTCAAATGCGAGCTTCAATTGTCGATGTAACGCGCCGGTGACGGTTTGCAGTCCGGGCCAGAAAAGGCCGTGATGCACGAGCAGAAGATCGACATCTTTCTTCGTCGCTTCATTTAAGACACGTGTTGAGACATCCACCGCCGCGCCGATTTTTGTGACACGGCCTGAATTCTGGATCTGCAAACCGTTCAGCGCATTCGCCCAATCCTCGATTTCACGAACGCGTAGATAGTCGTCCGCGTATTGAACGATTTCAGCGAGAGAAGCCATGACTAAGTTACGGTTGCATGGTCGTTGTGCGCTGCAAAAATCGACACGGGTTCATCCACCCCTCGAACCCGCTGCGGCGGCAATTGCTCAAGCCTTGACGGATCGCCTAAACGGTCCCGCACCGCCGCGGTCACGAGAAGTGGTCTGCCCACAAGTTTTGTTAGACCTTCCACGCGCGAAGCAATGTTCACGGTGTTACCGATCGCCGTAAATTCGAGACGTTGCGGTGAGCCGATGCTCCCAACGATCGCTGGCCCGCAGTGAATACCGATTCCGATCTGCAACGGCGCGCGCCCCTGCGAGATCAAATCGCGATTGAGCGTCTCAACCGCTCGCAAGATTTCCCGCCCAGCTGCGACGGCATTGTCGGCGTGATGTGAGTCAGCGTCGCCCGCGCCAAAGATCGCCATGAATCCATCCCCCAAATACTTGTTCACCATTCCGCGATGCCGTTCTTCAACCACGGAGACGGTTACGCGAAAGAAATCGTTCATTATCTCAACGACTTCCCGCGGTGAAGCGACACTCGCGCGGGACGTGAACGAACGCATGTCGACGAACATTACTGTAATCTCTTCTTCCACTCCGGTCAGGCCCGGATCGCGCGCCAGGATTTGTTCGGCGGCGCGCTGACCGACGTGCAAACCAAAGGTCTGTCGCAGTTTTTCCTTGTCCTTCAACTCGCCGACCATGTGGTTGAACTGGCCCAGCAATTGTCCGAATTCATCCGCGCGCG
>JALYUC010000050.1 GCA_030853965.1 Verrucomicrobiota bacterium
ACAAAAAAGTTCGTCGAGGCACTATCCGAAGCCCAAACCTTTACATCCGTCCACGCGATACCACCGGTCCCGTAAACAAGGAAAGGCCCGTGAGCCCAACCCAGACGTCCTCGTGCCGAGGCGTTCCAAGTCGATTGCGCTCTCCGGACACTGTTCAGAGTTGATGAAACGAAGATTGTCTCGTCAGGCTCGAAGAAACCCTCAACTGTATCCGAGCGAAGGGACGAGGCACTCGTCGCCAGACGGTCAACGTCGCCTTCCACGCCCACCACGAAATGTCCGAATTGATACATGAAACCCACCTGGCCGCCGCCCATGAGAGTCCCATCAGTTACTGACTGATGCTGTAAGAAAAAGAAAGCAAGACCGTCCTGGTCGCTTTCCAAGCCGAACTCCTCATTAAATTGTTGGACTGTGTCCACCACTACACCGCGGTCCCCGTCGGAAAAAGGCCCCCTAAAATCGTAATTGTTTAGAGAGCCGCCGATATTGCCACCGATATAAAAGCCGGTCCAACTGAAGGCCTCGCCAGTGAGCAGAGCGATAGAGGTGTTGTTTGTATTTTGCACAGCGATCGGCTCCGAAGCTGCGGTGGCTAGAGCAGCGGTTCCCAAGGCAAATGCACAAAAGGTTAAGGTAATGAAGCTTGTTGGTTTCATGTCGCGCGCAGATTTGCCAGAAACAAACGGGTCTGCCAAGCAAAATTTTTCAACTATTTTTGAACCCCTGACGAGCGGGGGTGTCCCCGGGCGAGAGTTGCCTTTGGGCCCGGGGTCTTTTCCCTCTACCGATTTACGATGTGCAGGGCCCGTTTCTCAACGGCGAGCGCAGCTTCTTTTACAGCTTCGCTGAGGGTTGGGTGGGAATGACAGGTACGGCCAAGATCTTCAGAGCTGCCGCCAAATTCGATTACGGAAACGGCTTCGGCGATTAGTTCCGAGGCCGCGTGTTGCAGGATATGTGCGCCAAGAATTCGATCGGTTTTCGCATCGGCAACGAACTTAACCATTCCTTCAGGATCCTCATTTGAAAGTGCGCGGCCGTTGGCACGAAACGGAAATTTGCCAAGGCGCACATCGATCCCCTTCTCTTTCGCCTGATCTTCAGTGATGCCGACCCCAGCCAATTCCGGATTTGTATAAATGATTCCCGGTATCGCCTCATAATTCACATGACCCGATTTGCCGGCGATTGTTTCAATGCAAGCAATGCCCTCATCTTCGGCTTTGTGGGCCAGCATCGGTCCAGCGATCACGTCCCCGATGGCATAAATTCCTTCGACATTTGTACGAAAATGATTGTCGATCTTAATCCGCTTTCGTTCATCCAATTCGACGCCGATTTTTTCCGCGCCCAGACCGTCGGAAAACGGACGGCGCCCGACGGACACGAGCACTTTGTCGGCCTCGAATTTCATCTCTTCTTTACCATTGGTTGCAGTGGCAATCGCACGTCCGTTGTCGATCTTGACCGCGCTGACTTTTGTTTCGAGGTGGAACCTCATGCCCTGCGCGGTAAGGGAACGCTGGAGAAGGTTGGATAGTTCGAGATCGAAGCCGATCGCGATCCGCGGAAGAAATTCGAGGACCGTTACTTCCGAGCCAAGCCGGCTCCAGACAGATCCAAGTTCAAGTCCGATCGCGCCGGCGCCGATGACGAGAAATTTTGGCGGCGGTTCCGTAAAGCAAAGCGCTTCCGTGCTGCTGACGATTGTTTTGCCATCAAATTTCGCAAACGGCAGTTCAATTGGCACGCTGCCGGTGGCGATCACGATATTTTTCGTTTCAATTTCCCGCGCTTCGCCGTTTGAAGAAGGTTGAATCGATACTCGTCCCGGCGCAGTGATTGTGCCGAGCCCTTCGAACGTCGTTACCTTGTTTGTCTTCATGAGCGCGCGCACTCCGCCGGTGAGTGTTTTCACAACCTTGTCTTTGCGCTGCTGCATCTTGGAAAGATCGACATGCGCGTTGTCGATTATGATGCCGTGTTTGACCGCTTCTTTTTTTGCGAACATAAAATGATCGCTCGAAGTGAGTAGCGCTTTGCTTGGAATGCAGCCGATATTCAGACAGGTGCCCCCAAGCTCCTTGTCTTTTTCGACAATGGCGGTCTTAAGACCGAGCTGGCCGGCGCGGATAGCAGCAACATATCCGCCAGGACCTGAGCCAATGATGACGACGTCAAATTTGTCTTCCATATTTCTATAATAGAGGGCGCGCCTTCGGGGCGTCCGACTTTGCTTATAATATAATACGCGGAATTCGACGGACGGCTCGAAGAACGTGCCCTATCTTAAAAATCGAGCGGCAGCTTTTTTGGATCCTCGATGCACTCTTTGACGCGTATCAGAAACGTGACGGCTTCTTTTCCGTCCACGACGCGGTGGTCGTAGCTAAGGGCGAGATACATCATCGGGCGCACTTCAACTTTGCCATCAACTGCCACTGGTCGTGGCATAATCTTGTGCATACCAAGAATGCCGCTTTGCGGCGGATTCAAAATCGGCGTGCTCAAAAGTGATCCATAGACGCCCCCGTTTGAAACAGTGAATGAGCCGCCGGTTAAATCTTCGATCTTCAATTTTCCTTCGCGGGCTTTAATGGCGTAGTCGGCGATATCACGCTCGAGATCGGCAAAACTTTTCTTATCCGCGTCGCGCACGACCGGCACCACTAAGCCGCGCTCGGTGCCGACCGCGACACCGATATCGTAGAAATTGTTTTGAATGAAATCTTCGTCTTCGATGCGGCCATTGATTGGAGGAACGGCTTTGAGCGCCTCGATGGTTGCTTTGATGAAAAACGACATGAAGCCAAGCTTGAGTCCATTCTTTTTTGTGAACGCGTCCTGCGATTCGCTGCGCAGTTTCTGAACGGCGCTCATGTCGCATTCGTTGAATGTGGTGAGGATCGCGGCGGTCTGTTGCGCCATTACCAGCTGCGCGGCAATTTTGCGGCGCAAAGGCGACATTTTCTTGCGCGTAACACGGCCGTCTTGCGATTGTCGATCTTGGCGATTGTCGATCTTGCCTTCTGTAGGGGAAGCAGTCTGCTTCCCTGGGACGCTAACAGCGTCCCCTACAGATTTGTTTTGCGCCGCGGCCAGCACGTCACCTTTCGTTAGGCGTCCGTCCTTACCGGTCCCCGAAATTTCTGCAGGCTTGAGCTTCTCTTCTTCCACAATGCGTCGAACCGCGGGCGATAATGCATCGCTGCTTGTCGATCTTTGCGGCGCACCAACGGCGGCAGGTTTGCTCTCTGGTGCTTTCTTTTCAACCGCATCGGTTTTTGGTGGCGCTTTTGAATCATCAATTGTCGCAACGACTTCCCCGATTTTAACTTCCTGACCTTCGGGCACGTTGGTCTCGAGCAATCCGGACTTTTCGGCAACGATCTCGGTGGAAACTTTATCCGTCTCGAGCGTGAAGAGCGCGTCACCCGCCATTACGTAATCACCGGATTTCTTATGCCAGACGGAGACGACACCGCTGGAAATTGATTCACCGACTGCGGGAATTTTCACTTCGATGCTCATCCGGCGGGTATCTAAGCGCAAAAAAGGGCGGCTCACCAATTAAAATGACGCAGACGAACTGCTGCGAATCGGACTGCTGGCGAGAAAATTGCTTTCTCCACACCAACGGGTTCCACAGGTAACTTGCAAATGCAGAAATTAAGGCACCGTTACGGCGCATTTACCCTCGTCGAGATCATGATCGTTGTGGCAATCATTGCGCTCCTTGCAGCGATCGCACTACCTGGATTTCTTCGGGCTCGGAAACGCGCACAAGCCAGTCGCATCCTCGAAGACCTTCGTCTGCTCGATGCGGCGGTTGATCAGTATGCGTTAAACACCAACAAACTCGCCGGAATCAATCCGGTTCTGAGTGACTTGAAGCCGTATTTGAAAATAAACACGCAGCTTTTCAACACAGGTAGGAACATTCTCAACCATCGCTACGGTCCGTTCACAGTCGACAGGTTTCCGAAGGTCCCGACGCGGACGTTTCGGGCGCTCTCTGATGTGGCCGATACAGAATTCTGGTCGCCGTATAATTGACGCTCTTTACGAAGGGGCCTCCAAACGGGTTTATCAGAGGACTGCGGGGTGTTCGCCCATATTCACAAAGGGCACTCGGTATTATGGCGAGAAATTTGCTCCGCATAATCTCGCACCACGTCGGACGACTTCTTCAATGAGCTTCTCAAGCGCGTTTGCGCAACAACCACGCAGCTGGATTTTTGCCCAGATGCTTGTCCTCGTGTTGATCATTGGATTCTTCGACTTTTTCACCGGCTACCAAATCAGCTTTTTTATTTTTTATGGGGCCCCTGTTTTCATAGTTGCCTGGTTTTGCGACAAAAAATCGGCCATTTTGATCGCGCTTATCGCGGGGATTACTTGGTGGTGGGCCGATCTGCAGGCCGGGCATCCGTATCTGAACAATTGGATCGAAGGCTGGGAAACTGTCGTGCGTTTGAGCTTTTTCGTTTTCGTCGCACTTGTTGGCTCAGCACTGAGGGCGCAGAGCGAGGCGGCGACGGCGCGCATCGCTTTGCTGGAACATTCGCAGCGACTGGAACGCGAGATCATCGGCATCAGTGAGCGCGAACAACGTCGCATTGGTCAGGACTTGCACGATGGGCTTTGTCAATATCTGGCAGCGCTCGGTTGCGCGGCTGCCGCCCTGCGCGGCGATCTCCAAAAACTAAAACTGCCGGCCGAAACAGAAGTGGCGGGCGAGCTTGCAAAGCTCTTGCAAGATGCCGTTGTGCAAACGCGAGATTTGGCGCGTGGTCTAGTGCCTGTGCCGATGGACGAAGACGGTCTGGCGTCGGCTCTGGAAAATCTTGCTCTTTCCGTAACGCGATTGCAGGGGATCGACTGCACATTTGAAACAAACGAACCCTCTTTGGGCTATCGCGACAGCTGCGCCATGCATCTGTATCGAATCGCCCAGGAAGCGATTAACAACGCGACGAAACACGGCAAGGCACGCAAAATTACGCTGTCACTCAATGCCACCGAGAACGTGACGACTTTACGAATCGTTGATAATGGGCAGGGCATTTCGAAGACGGCACGAAGCAGCCGTGGGATGGGCTTAAATATCATGAAGTACCGGGCGCGATTGAGCGGTGGTGAGTTGAATATAGAGGAGCCGAAAGAGGGCGGCACCATCGTGTCGTGCACCCTTCGTTCAGAGAAACCGAATGGCCATGAAAACGCAGCCTGAGCCGCCGCCCGCGCGCATTGTCATCGTGGAAGATCACCCGATGTTCCGCGAGCAACTCGCACATCTCATTACTCGGGAGAAGGACATGGTGGTGTGCGGTGAAGCCGATAATGTTTGCGACGGTCTTGCTTTGATTCAGCAATTGCGGCCGCAATTAGCGATTGTGGACATCACGCTCAACGGCGCGAGTGGATTAGAACTTCTCAAAGATTTGCGTGCACAGCGAATTGAGCTGCCGGCTCTGGTTTTGTCGATGCACGATGAGTCGCTCTATGCAGAACGCGCCCTGCGCGCAGGCGCCAAAGGTTACATCACAAAACACGAAGCATCCGCCAAAGTGATGATTGCAATTCGCCAGGTATTAGCTGGAGAAATTTATCTGGAGCCGCGCTTCATGTCGCGCATCGTAAACAAAATGGTAGGGGCAAACGGGAATGTGGCGGCCCAGTCAATCGATCGCCTGTCAGATCGTGAACTGGAAGTTTTTGAATTGATCGGGCGCGGACAGACCACAAGTCAGATCGGAGCGCAACTGCGCGTGAGTCTAACAACTATCGACACCTACCGCGCCCGAATCAAAGAGAAGCTCGACCTCGAAAATGCCGCGCTCCTTCAGACCGAAGCCGCCAGGTGGGTGCAACAATGCGAAGCGTAATAAAGACGACCCACCGTTGTACTGTTTTTCACGACGGCAAAATACTAGTGGTTGTCGTGCGCCACGGCCTGCAGCCTGCTTATTACGTGCTGTTATTAAAATGAATATTGCCGAAAATTCTATGAAAAAACTTTCCCGCAACCGCTACGGTTTCACTCTCGTTGAAATCATGATCGTGGTGGCAATTATCGCGTTGCTGGCCTCGATCGCAGTTCCTGGATTCCTCCGCGCCCGTAAACGTTCGCAGGCGACACGAATCTTGAATGACTTGCGAATAATTGACGGCGCGGTGGATCAGTACGCCATTGAGACGAACAAATTGGGCGGGGTCACGGTCAACACGGTTGACTGGACGAACTACATGAAAAAGGGCTCCGTTCTTTATAATACCGGCAAGGATATTTTCGGAAATGGCTACGGTGTCCAGACCGTGGACAATCTGCCCAAAGCGCCCGCCGGCGCCTGGACCGCATTATCCGATGTTGCCGACACCAATTTCTGGTCGCCCTACGGCCACTTCTAAGATCGACAACGGAGCCGGCTGGAGCCCAGCGACATAGGCGGGCAGCGCGGCAGCGTTGATGAGCCGGGCGGCAAATCAATCAATTACACTCAAACGCGGAAGGCGTCGGCGATGAGCTGCGCTTGTTCGCGGTTGTGCCGCGCGAGTGAGCCGACCGCGGGACTGGCGCTGGGATCACGCCCAGCATAGGCAATTTCCCGCTTAAACATTTTGCGCAGGCGCGGCTCGATGAACGTCCACGCGCCCATGTTCTGCGATTCTTCCTGGCACCAGACCAGTTTGGCTGTGTTCGGAAATGGTTTCAGCAATGTTTTGAGCTTCGATTTTGCCAGCGGATAGAGTTGCTCGATGCGGATGATGGCGGCGTTGTCGATCTTGCGCTCTTCGCGGTACTTCAACAAATCGTAATAGACTTTCCCCGAGCAAAAGATCACGCGCTTCATTTTGTTCGCCGGCCCGACTTTTGGTGCGCCGAGAATTTCTTCGAAGCGCCCCTTCAAAAATTCCTCGGCTGGCGAAGAAGCAAAATCGGCGCGCAACAAACTTTTCGGCGTCATAATAATAAGCGGCTTGATGAAGTCGCGTTTCATCTGGCGCCGCAGAACGTGGAAGTACTGGGCCGCGGTCGTGAGATTGCAGACTTGGATATTGTCCTCGGCGCACGCTTGCAGGAAGCGCTCAAGCCGTCCGCTGGAATGCTCCGGCCCCTGCCCTTCGTAGCCGTGCGGCAGGAGCAATACAATTCCGCTCGGTCGCTGCCACTTCGATTCCGCCGAAACGATGAATTGATCGATGATGGTTTGCGCGCCGTTAGCGAAGTCCCCGAACTGCGCTTCCCACAAGCACAACATGTTTGGATAATCGAGCGAATAGCCGTAATCGAATCCAAGAACCGCCACCTCCGAAAGAAGACTGTTGTAAATGCAAATGCGCTCCTGTTTTTCCACCATGTGCACGAGCGGCACATACGGCTCGCCCGTCTTGCCATCGTAGAGAATCGCGTGTCGCGTGCTAAACGTGCCGCGCGAACTGTCCTGCCCGGACAATCTCACCGGAGTTCCTTCCAGAAGTAGCGAGCCAAACGCGAGCAGCTCGGCATAATGCCATTCGTACGGTCCGCCCTTTTCGAAAACTTCGCGGCGATGATCAAGCACGATACGTTTAATTTTCGGCTGAACATTGAATCCGTCCGGCACGCGCGTTAGACCATCGACAATCGTCTTTAGTGTTTTCTCGCTGATCGCAGTCGACACCGCTGAGCTGGTGTATTCGGGCTGGAAAACTGCGGTCGATTCTTTGAACTTCGCCTGCTCATTGGCTTTTTGTTTCTCGATCGCCTTCACTTCCTCCAGCGCCATCTCGAGTCGAAGCTGAAATTCCGTTTCCAGCGAAGCCGAATCGTCCTCGCTCAAAGTTCCGGCTTCGAGCAGCTCGCGTTTGTACAACTGCGCAACCGAGGGGTGCTTGTCGATCTTGGCGTAAAGATGGGGCTGGGTAAATGCCGGCTCGTCGCCTTCGTTGTGCCCGTAACGGCGGTAGCAGTACATGTCGATCACAACGTCACGTCCAAATTCCTGACGAAAATCGAGCGCCAGCTGACTCACGAAAAAGATCGCGAGCGGATCATCGCCATTCACGTGAAAGATCGGCACCTCGATCATTTTCGCGATGTCGGTGGCATACATCGAAGAGCGCGCATCCTCGGGCAACGTCGTGAACCCAATTTGATTATTCACCACGACATGAATGGTGCCTCCCGTGCCGTAGCCGTGGAGCTGCGACATATTCAGCGTTTCGGCCACAATCCCCTGCCCCGCGAACGCGGCGTCGCCATGGAGGAGAAGCGGCAAAACTTTGCGGCGATGTTCGGTGTCGCCACGGATGCGTTGTCGCGCTCGGGCGGTTCCTTCAACCACTGGATCAACCGCTTCGAGATGACTCGGATTGGCCGCGAGGCGAATTTCTATTTTCGCGCCCGAGGATAGTTTTCGAACGGTGCGATAACCAAGGTGATATTTCACATCGCCATCACCGGCGACTAACTCGGGAATGTAGTTCTCCGTGAACTCGGTGAAGATGATTTTGAGCGATTTGCGCAGAAAATTCGCGAGCACATTGAGCCGGCCGCGGTGCGACATTCCCATGCAAATCTCCTCGACCCCATCTCCCGGGCATTTATGCAAGATCGTGTCGAGAATCACCATGAGCGATTCCGCGCCTTGCAGCGAAAACCGCTTCTGGCCGACGTAGCGCGTGTGCAGAAAAGTTTCGAACGATTCCGCTTCGAGCAGCGCCCGCAAAAGCGCCACTTGCACCTGACGCGAAGTCGCCTGCTTTGCCGGCCGCGATTCGAGCCGATGCCGCACCCAGTTACGAATTCGCGAATTTTGAATGTGCATGAACTCCGCGCCGATCGATCCTGCGTAAATCTTTTCCAGCAGCGCGATCATCTCCCGCAGCGCCAGCTCGCGATTATCGAGGAAGAATTTCGAGGATACCCGAAGGTTGAGATCCTTTTCGCTGAATCCAAGCTCGCGCAGCGAAAGAAGCGGATTCTCCGGACGTTTTTCCGCCAGCGGATTCACCCGCGCAATCGTGTGCCCCAAAATACGATAGGCGTAAACCAACCCATCGACGCGCGTCTGCAGCGGACTTTCGCGGCCTGCCGTGCGCGGCGCAGCCACCGCCGCTCCGGCGCCGTTTCGCTGCGGCAAATTACCCAGCTCAAAGCCTTCGAAAAAGGCAGACCATCCGGAATCAACCGAAGCGGGATTTTCCTGCCAGCGCCGGTAATTCTCTTCGATCAGATCGAGATTGGCGCGAGTAGCAATCGACGTACGCATTTCACGTTTAATCTGCAACCATTGCGTCGCGCGGCAAGTTGACAGTGGGAAGACTGCCTCGTTACTTGCACGGCAAATGCGGGCACATCGAAAAATTATCCTGGCTCTGCTCGGTCTTTGCGGGCTCTTGTTCGCAAGATCGACATCGTCATTTGGCCAAGTCGATCCGGCATCGGAGCCATCGGTCCTGGCGGTGGCGAAAGTGTTGCCCGCGGTTGTGAATATTAATACGGAGCGAGTCGTTAGGCGCAGAGTCCGCGATCCCTTCGATGATTTTTATTCGCAATTTTTTGGCAATTATCGAAGCCGTTCGCGCGAGATTCGCCAGACGCTGCAAAGCCTCGGCTCAGGATTCATTGTCGATCCGGCAGGTTACATCGTGACCAACCAGCACGTGGTCGAACGCGCGGCAGATCTAAAGATCCAGGTGATTACGAACGACGAAAAAACTTACAACGCGCATTACATCACCGGTGACGACAAGAAGGATCTTGCCTTCATCAAGATCGACGCGAAAGAAGCCTTCCCCTTTATCAGCCTCGAGAATATTTCGCCAAATTTGCTTGGCCAGACTGTTATTGTGGTCGGCAACGCCGTCGGCTATGGGAGCTCCATCAGTCGCGGCGTACTCAGCGCAGTGCGGCGCGACATCACGGTCGAAAATGTCGAATACAAAAATTTGATTCAAACCGACGCCGCGATTAATCCGGGCAATAGCGGCGGCCCGGTGATCGATCTTTCGGGCCGCCTGGTTGGCGTTAGTTCGGCGAAAATGGCCTTCACTCCGCAAGGTGTGCCGACCCAGGGCTTGGGTTTCGCCCTGCCAGCGGACGTGGTGCGCGACAGCGTTGCCAATTTCAAAAAGATCGCGCTGAAGCAACCCGTTGCAAAAATTCCGTCGACCGGGAATGAAACATCGACATCGCAGGCCGAGCGCTTATTCGGAATACAACTGCAGGACTTGACTGACGAATTGACAGCAGCGCTCGGCTACGCAAGAGGTCGCGGCGTGCTGGTGAGCGGCGTCGAGTCCGATGGCCCGGCCGATCAGGCAGGCATTCAACGTGGTCTGGTAATTTACCGTGTGGGCAAGTATGACGTGAATTCAGTCAAACAGATCGAAAGTCTGCTCAGTCGCGCGAGCAGCGGAACAAGTGTCGATTTTACTGTTGGCATTATCCGGGACGGCGGAGGAGGACAGCGGACTGAAACTGTCACACTTGGGGCGCGTTAATTAAAAAAAGGCAACGCGCGGGCGCTTCAGTTGTCTGATGGAATAATTTCAAATGATTAAAGTCGAGAATCTCACCAAGCGCTACGCCGGGCATACCGCGATCAAAGATTTGAATTTCGAGGTTGGTAAAGGCGAAATCATGGGCTTTCTCGGACCGAACGGGGCCGGCAAGACAACCACGATGCGAATCCTGGCCAGCTTTATGCCGCCCACTTCCGGTCGCGCGACAGTCGCCGGCTTCGATATTTTCCAGCAATCGCTCCAGGCCCGCGCCCATCTCGGTTACATGCCTGAAAACGTTCCGCTCTATGCCGACATGCGCGTGACGGAGTATCTCGATTATCGCGCGGCGTTGAAAGGGGTGCCGCACCGCCGCGTTGCCGAACGAGTCGGCGATGTGAAAGAACTTTGCGGGCTGAAAGAAGTGGAGAAAAAGTTAATTGGCGCGCTCTCTAAAGGTTACCGCCAGCGGGTGGGTCTCGCCGATGCGCTTCTGCACGAGCCCGATCTGCTCATTCTCGATGAGCCAACCATCGGTCTTGATCCAAACCAAATTCGGCAGGTGCGCGAGCTGATTAAGAATCTCGGAAAACAACACACTATTTTGCTCTCCACTCACATTCTCCCCGAGGTGGAGATGACCTGCAGCCGCGTCATCATTATTCACAACGGACGTATCGAAGCGTGCGACACGCCGGAAAATTTGCTCGGACAGATTCGGCAAGCCGGCGGCGTAATCGTTGAAGCGAAAGTGGGAACCGACAACGGAGTGGAGGAGTTAAAGAAAATTTCAGGAGTTCGCGATGTAACAACAGAGAGCGATGGCGAGTGGAAAATATTTTCGATGCGCGTCGAGTCCGGCACGGATGTGCGCGAGGAAATTTTTCAACTTGCCACCGCGCGGCGATGGACGGTGCGCGAATTAAGTCAGCGCCGGGCCACGCTTGAAGACGTGTTCGTCGAGATCACCCACTCAGATCAAGCATGAGAAACATGTCGATGCACGCACATGTCGATCGAACCACGCGCTGTCATCCTGAGCGGAGCGAAGGATCTCACACAGGCAGCGTGCGTCACGCCGCGGGGACGTGTGTAACCAATCACCCATTGCGAGGTCCCTCACCGGCTTCGCGGTTCGGGATGACACGCCTTATTTCGATATGAGGAAGTTTTACACTCTTCTTGCGCGCGAAGTACGCAGTTACTTCTACTCACCCATCGCCTACATCGTTCTCGTTTTTTTCCTGCTGGTAAGCGGCGTTGACTTCTATTTTCAGGTTTCGTTTATGAACCAGCGCCAGGTGCAGTACTCGGTGCAGGAGGCGTTTTTTAATTCGATTTTTTTCTGGTTCGCATTTGTCCTGATTTTCCCGCTTATCACGATGCGCCTTTTCGCGGAGGAGTTTAAGCTGGGGACGATTGAGCCGCTTATGACAGCGCCCGTCCACGACTGGCAGGTTGTCCTTTCAAAATTCTTCGGGGCACTTGTTTTCTATATAATCCTCTGGATTCCCACGGTCGTTTACTTCGCGATCTTTCAGAATATTACGCACCAGCCGGCGGCAAATTCGATGGGAGCATATTGGGGCGCTTACTTGATGCTTTTGCTGCTAGGCATGTTTTATCTCTCGATCGGCTGTCTCGCCTCAGTGCTGACGAAAAATCAAATTATCGCCGCAGTCATTTCATTCTGCGCAATCACGTTGTTGTTCTTTCTCGGGCTCGTTCAATTCATTCTTCTCGATGTTAGTTCGACGACGCGGGATTTATTGGGTTACTTCTCGGCCATCGAACACATGGGAACATTCTCGCGCGGCGTGATCGATACGCGACCGATGGTTCTCTATTTGAGTCTCACGAGCGTGATGCTGACGTTGACGTATCAGGCATTTCAATCCCGTAAATGGAGGTTGTGAGGATGGCTAAGGAACTACAGCAGCCCTCGCCAAGGGGAATCCGCCGCTTCCAGATTGGCGTCAATGTTCTCATTCAGGTGATCCTCGTCGTCCTTCTGGCCGCAATGGTGAATTCCCTCGCCTTTCGGCATTACAAGCGCTGGGATTTTTCGCGCGATCAAAAATACGCGCTTTCGGACAAGACGAAGCGTTTCCTAAATTCGATTAAAGGCAAGGTGCGCATAACCGTATTCTTCTCGCCAAACACTCCGATCACGGGCGACGTGCAAAGTCTGCTCACGGAGTATCAATATGCTGCCAAAGGAAAGATCGACATCGAGAACATTGATCCGGAGCGCAATCTTTCCCGCGCAAAAGAGATCTTCGACAAATACAAGGTAGTCAGCGACGAGAGCTTGCTCGTAATCGACTATGAAGGCCGCAACAAGACCGTGAAAGCGTCCGAAATGGCAGAGATCGATCAAAGCGGCATGGCCTTCGGTGAAGGCCCGCGCATCGCGGCGTTCAAAGGCGAACAGGCGATCACCAGCGCGATGATGGATTTGGTCGAAGGCAAGAAAAACAGTGTCGGTTACGTGACCGGTCACAAAGAACCGTCGCTCAGCGAGCAGAGTCCTATTGCTGTACTGAAAACCTTTATTGAAAACGAAAATATCAAGTTCCAGGAACTTAACCTTTTCGAGGTGAGCGAAATTCCAGCGGACGTAAAGACAATCATGATCGCCGGAGCGCAATATGATCTATCGGATCGCGAGATGAAGTTGCTGCGCGATTTCTGGGAGAAACAAGGAAGGGTTCTGTTACTGATCGACCCGGCCGCAAAGACACCGAAGCTGAATGCTTTTCTCAACGAGCTTGGGATTAGGCTAAACGATGATCGCCTGATGGCTTTTGTACGCACAGGCATTCAGGAAGTTGCGGTGACGCGCGATGTCCAGGCCCGCTTTCTCGGAACCAGCCCGGTTACGAAACGCCTCGCGGATGTGCGTACACTTCTCTTTGGAGGGACGTCATCGCTCACGCTTGAGCCGGAACGCGGGCGGGCAACCAACGTTCGCCTCGAACCACTACTTCAGGCGGAGAAAGGTTATTTCGCTGAGACGGATTACAACACACAGGACCAGGCTAAACTGCAGGCTGATGCCGCGAAAAGCGCGGCCGGCCCAATCGCGATCGGCGTATCAGTCGAAAAAGGCGGAACCGGCGATGAGCGTGTGCAAATGAACTCGTCCCGGATGATTGTCGTGAGTAACGCCACGTTCATTCTGGACAAAGCACTCACGCAAGATCAGCAAGGACTCGATTTCGTCTCGGCGAGTGTGAACTGGTTGCTCAGTCGCGAACAGCTTATCGGCATCGCGCCGAAAGTTCCCAAAGTGCTCACCTTCAGTCTCAACCAAGATGCACTGCGCAGCGTGCGCTGGCTCATTTTGGTGTTGCTACCGTTGATCCCGGCGGTAATTGGGACCGCGGTTTGGTGGCGACGGCGCGTTTGATTTTGGGCTGGGTTTATGAACTGGCGCACCACTCTCGTCCTGGCCGCGATTGCAATTGCGATCGGCGTTTACATCAAGTTTGAAGACATCAAGCATCCAGGCACCGCGGAGGCGAAGCGTCAGGCCGAAAACGTAGTCAATTTTAGCCGCGACAAAATCGACGGCATCGTCATTCAGAATGGCGACGACAAGATCGACATCCGCCGGCGCGAAAATAAATGGCGCCTCGAAGCGCCGATCAAAGATCAAGCCGACAGTTCTTTGATTGGCAATATCCTTTCTGATCTCGAGAGCTGGCAGAAAGAGGCGACGATTTCCGCGAAGGAAATCGAGGCCGATAAAACCAAACTGAGCGAATTCGGACTGACGAAACCAAAGTTGCGTCTGAAATTGAACGGACAAGGGGCTCCGCCAGAAATCTTTTTTGGCAAGGATGCGGTCCTGGAAGGCAAAATGTATGTGCGATTTGAAAACTCGAAAGAAGCGTTTGTCGTAGGACAATCAGTCAAAAAGGCCATCGAGAAAAAGGCGGATGATTTTCGCGACAAAAAGCTGACCGATCTTACCACCACACAGGTTTCACGCGCTGTTTTGAAAACCCCGGCCGGCGAAATGGAGCTGGAGAAGAAAGGCGATCATTGGGAAATTCTGAAACCACTTCGTGCGCGCGGCGACGATCAAAAAATCGGAGACCTAATTGCGCAGGTCACGACCGCGCGCATCCAACAATTCGTGGCGGACGATCACGGCGATCTACAAGCTTACGGCCTGGCCACGCCGCGTGGCTCGATCACATTGTTCGGCCAGGATGACAAATCCGCCGGTCGGACGGAGTCGTCCCGTGGCGAGCAAGGACAAATGCTTCAGATCGGCGGCGTTCCAGAGAAGCAAAAAGACCAGGTTTACGTGCGATTCTCAGCGCGCAGTTTTGTTTATACGCTGCCGAAAAAGATTGAAGAAATCCTCAGCGCCAAACCTAACGACGTGCGCGACCGGCATCTTGCTAGAGTGGACGAAAAGATTCTCGATCGCATTACAATTGAGGCGCCGGGGAAGGGTAAAACGGTTCTAGCTCGAAAAGAAGAAAACTGGACAATTGCCAGTCGCAACAACGCACCGGCTAACTCAGCCGAGGTGCGGCGGTTGATCGACGCACTGACCAATGAACAGGTGACGAAATTTGTTGAAGACGTCGCGTCTAACTTGCCGAAGTACGGCCTCGACAAGCCGCAACTGCAATTGATCTTCAGCTCTTTTGCGTCGGAAAACACTGCGGAAACGAAAGCGGGAGAGCGTCCGTTTGCGACAGTGGCGTTTGGAAAAATCGAAGGTAATGATGTTTACGCGCGCGCCGGGGAAGAACCATTTGTGGTCGCGGTGCGGCGCGCGCTACTCGATAACATTTACGCCGATCCCTTGCAGTGGCAGGAATTGTCCATCTTTAAGTTTAAGCCGGAGCAAATCCATCGTCTGAGCGTTATTACTGACAAAGAGTTGTCTTTTGTTCGCGGCGCCAACAATCAGTGGACGTGGCAGAAAGGAAGCGGCGAGATCAATCAGGTAAACGTGCAATCGCTCTTGAATACATTGTCGATGTTGCGCGCGGTCCGATGGGTTGGATCCGCTACAACGCCGCACGCGTTCGACAAGCCTCAACTTGTCATCACGTTTACCACTGCGCCGGAGGATAAGGCTTCGCACAAACTAACGATCGGCGGCTCGAGCGGAGATGGAATGTGGTTCGCGCGCACGGAGGAGCGCGAAGGCGCGTTTGTCATCAGCAATCCGGACCTCAATGCTTTCAAACTGCCGCTCGTACAATCGCCCACACCACCAGTGAGTCCAAATCCGTCCCCGACCGTAAGTCTAACTCCGGGTCAGCCGGCCATCGCTACGCCGCCCTAAGAGTCACTTGTCCGCTGTGTAAATCGTAACGATCCCGCCGGTCAATGGTTCGGCGCGAGCGTTTCCGAAACCGGCCGTTTCGATTAAGCGACACATTGCGTCACCGCTGGGAAATTCTTCGATCGAATAGCCAAGATAATCGTAGGCGCTCTTTACTCGCGTGAGAAGCGACCCGAACAAAGGCAGACAACGATGCAAATAAAAGCGGTAAACCGCGCGCAAGATCGACAATCGCGGTAGGGAAAATTCGAGCACGAGCAAGTGGCCGTTCGTTTTTAAAACGCGGCGCATTTCGCCAAGTGCGGCACTCCAATCCGGGAAGTTGCGCAGTCCAAAGGAAATCGTCACACAATCGAAGGAACCATCTCCGAAGGGTAATTTCATCGCGTCAGCGACAACTGTCTGACGCACCCCTTTTTGCTTCGCGATCGCCAGCATTTCTTCGGAAAAATCCGCGGCTATGATTTCTGCCGTCGTCCATCGCCTTTGCATCGCCAGTGCGAGATCGCCGGTCCCCGTGGCAAGATCGACAATCGTGGCTGGCCGCCAGCCCGCTACTATTTCAGCCGCTCTCTTACGCCAATAGAAATCAAAGCCGCAGCTAAGAAGATGATTGGCGAGATCATAACGCCAGGCGATTGATCCGAACATTCGTCGGACTTCGTCCGGCGAGCGCGATTGTTTTAGTTGGCGGTTCACGCCCGCAACCTAATGCTTGTTGCGTTTGTCGGTCGTGGGATTCGGCGCCAGCTGGTGCGGTCGCAGTTTTCAGCCGAAACGGGGTCGAAAATGACATTGCAATGGCAATCCAAAGAATTGGGACGACATGCATGAGCAGTCGCGGGAGCGACGATGAAACATGATGAAGGTACGGCGGCCAAGTGCTGAAGATATAGATCGAACAATAAATGACGATTGGAAGAATTATCGCGCCAAGTAATATGGCACATTGAAGGTTTCGCACGCGGACGATCAAGTACGTTATGGCCACCGCGCTGAGGAGCCAAAAAATACTCCAATCGTCTGGATCGGCCATGTGGAAGAGCATTCTCTGCCAGATCGGAATTAACCGACCAACGTTTGCCGAAAAGCCCGCCAAGCTCAAAGGCGCAAATTCCTCGGGCGGGGTAGCCTGCATAGCACGAAGATAAACAGCCCAGCCGATTATGATGAGAAGACCGGGAAGTAAGGCGAATAGCTGCCTCCGTGATCTACGCCGAACCAAGATGACCACCACTCCGGCCATCGCTGCCACCAGCCATAATACCGCTCCTTCGCGCTTAAGCCACGGCAGTAACGCGAGGCAGGCCGCGTAAATTCGGAAATTTCCGGAGTTACTCGCCAGCGTGAGCAGCAAGTAACCAACGACAGCAAGATAAACAACGCTGATCGGAAAATCGACATAGCCAAGGGTCGCGCCTCCTACCCGTACCGTCATTTGCGGCACGAAGAAAAGCAGCAGCGCAGCCACATAACCTGCCCAGCGTTTACCGGTGAGCCGGGCGGAAAGACAGGCCAGTAAAAGCGCTCCGGCCGCATAAAATATGGGAAAGATCGTTTTTACCCAGAACTGATGCGCTTCCCCCATCCAAACATACAGCCACAACTCGGTAAGTGGAATTGCCAGGGGGTACTCCGGATGACTGAATATGCGGCCGCTGTGGAAATAATCGGCCGGCATGACATTGTCGCTGAGGAAGGCGTAGTGCGCCTTGATTTCCCAATCCAGCAGACCGTCCCAGCCAAGCGGACGTTTCAGGGAAACCCAAAAAATGATGATGATTTCGACTGCGAGTAAGCCAAACAAAATCCACTCGAGGAAACTGCTGGGACGCGAAATAAAAAACGTTATCTGTGATCCACGAATTGATTTCCACCCTGCCGCGCCTAAGGCGACACACAATGCGGCGACTAACAGCGGAAGGATGATACCTGAAATACAGGTCCCTAGTAGCCAGAGAAGCAACGACACGGCGCCCGTTCCCAAAAGCCAGGCGAGGCAGAGACACTCTATGAGATTGAGTCGCTGGGCGCCGCGTCTTAACAAGACCGTGAGGCCGAAACCCCCACAGATCAGGGTTAAATAGCCGCAAACCAACCCGGTCAAAATCATCGTCGAGCTACCGAATTAGTTAGGCAAACGACTTCGATATTTGGGCCGCAGTAGACGCCAGATGGAAACCAAGCCGGCTGTTTCACCTTGCAGAAGATGACTGCCGAGATGGACCCGGGCTGAATGTCCGCCAGTCGCTTTTCAATCTCGCTTTGGCTACAGCAAACCAATTGAACTTCTCGCGGCCAAGCCAAATAGGCGATGGCCATTCCGAGAAAGGAGCTGGCTAGCTCATCTGGGCGCGTAAAAATTAAAACTGGGCGGTGCCTTGGCAAAAGCGAGAACATGCGGACCACGCGTTGCGAGGCGTCGGGCACGTCGGTGACACCGAACAAATAGAGATCAAATGAATGGAATGCATCGATCGGGCCGATTGAATTGCGTAGAATTTGGGGCACCGTTCGCGGTACGCTAACGCACAGGAAGATAGCGCTTAGCGCGATCCAGAGCGCCGTATGCAAAGCCAGCGGCCAAGACCAGCGGGCGCGCATGTCATGAACGTTCTAAACCGGCGTGCAGCGCTACGTCAGGCAAAACTTGTGGAGCTTTTGGAGTAGAGTATTCGACGAGCAGGTCACGATCGCAGAAAAAATTGTATTTCACGATTGCATAGATGGCGTGCAATCCGTCTTTCCAAGTAATTTTCTTTCCCTCCTCGTAGGTGCGACCGTCATAGGAAATACCGACTTCGTAAATCCGACAGCGTGTCCGCGCGACTTTGGCGGTAATCTCCGGCTCAAAGCCAAATCTGTTCTCACGAAGCGATAGCTTATTTATCACCGAACGACGGAAGGCTTTGTAGCACGTCTCCATATCTGTGAGGTTAAGATTCGTGCACATGTTCGAGAAAAGTGTCAGCAACTTGTTACCGATCATGTGCCAGAAATAGACGACTCGATGTGGCCGCCCACCCATGAAACGGGAACCGAACACGACGTCGGCTTTGTCCGAGCGAATCGGATCGAGCAAAAGCGGATATTCGTCCGGGCTGTATTCCAAATCCGCGTCCTGCACAATCACTACGTCGCCCGTCGCGGCGGCGAAGCCGGAACGCAGCGCCGCGCCTTTGCCTCGGTTAACCCGATGGTAGATAATTCTATCTGCGATGTGGGTAACTCTTTGCTGCAGCACTTCTACAGTTCCATCGGTCGAGGCATCATCGACAACGATTAACTCAATATCCTCGACGGGCGCAGAACGCACAGCCGACGCGATCTTATCGATCGTTTCTCTCTCATTGTAACAGGGGATAACAACTGAGACTTTCATCGCTTCCGGATACAGCAGGAATCTGGCCCCCTGCGAGGCATTCCCTCGCGCCACGTTCATCGCCACGAGTCTTTACGAAGGGTCGAAAAATCGAACGCCTGTTTATCCTCAAAACCAACCCCCACGCTTCTCTAAGATTCTTGCTTGCGCTCGAATTGTTGGCTTGGGCAGCCAATTAACGAAAATGTCGGACGACTTTACACTTTTTGCAAACCGTCGAGGAGTTCGCTTTCCAAAACCGAATTAGTTAAAATAATATAAACGCATACTGATAAGTTTCTTACGTTTGAAACTCCTACTCTTTACGGAGTGGTTACCGCACCTGGCATGTGGCCTGCTTAGCCGTATTTACCATAAATTCAGTAACATTTATCATCTAAGAAGTTCATCAGAAACATTATACAGAACCCACGCCCAATGATCAGAAAACTGTTAACTTGCAACTTGTTCATAGCAGCCTTTTTATTCCTGGCAACCTATCCAGCTCAAGCCATTACGGTCGGCTTTTCGTCCGCAACCAATGCTCTGATCCGATTCGACGCCTCAACCGATAGTTTCCAATTCATAGATGGAAACGGTAGCCGCGATTTTGAGATTACGCTGAGCGATGGCGCGGGAGACTCACTTGGTCTTTTCGGCAATCTGAGCGGGACTTTTACAATCGGTTCGATCGGCAGCTTTGGAGGA
>JALYUC010000052.1 GCA_030853965.1 Verrucomicrobiota bacterium
TTGGCCTCGTCATCGCAAAAACGCGCGCCCCGGTCGTGCCGATGCGAATCTTCGGTGCTCACGAAGCGCTCCCGCGCGGCCAAAAAAAAATGCGCCTTCATCCAATCACGGTCGTGGTCGGCGAACCAATTCATTTTACCGCTACCGATCTCGAATCGGACCGCAAAGATCTTTACGCGCGCTTAAGCCAGCGGGTGATGGACGCGATCGCCGGGATTCGTTTGGAATAGCGCTAAGATCGTTGAACGTTTGCTGCTGTGATTCCGCACGACAAGCTCTTCACTCCCGGCCCGGTCGAAGTTTCCGGGAAAACGATGGCCGCGTTTTCCCGCCCGATGATCGGTCACCGCGGCGAAGCGTTCAAAAATCTCTACCGCGACATTCACCCAAAGCTTCAAAAGCTATTCGCAACAAAACAGCCGGTGTTTCTTTCCACCTCATCAGCATGGGGCGTGATGGAGGCTTCAATTCGCAATCTCGTCGGCAAACGCGTGCTCTGCTGCATGTGCGGCGCGTTCTCCGACAAATGGCTCGACGTCGCCAAGCGCTGCGGCAAAGACGCCGAGCCGCTGCAAGTCGATTGGGGAAAACACATCGATCATAAAGATGTCGATCTAGCGCTCGCCACCGGAAAGTTCGACACCGTCACCTTGATCCACAACGAGACGTCGACCGGCGTGATGAATCCGTTGCCGGAAATCTACTGCACGCTCGCAAAATATCCCGACGTCGTTCTCATCGTCGACACCGTCTCATCCTTCTCCGCGATGAAGATCGACATGGACGCGCTCGGTATCGACGTCATGCTTACCGGGTCGCAAAAAGCGCTCGCGCTCCCTCCCGGCTTTTCCCTCTTCTCCGTTTCCGAAAAAGCATTCGCCCGGGCCGAAAACCAAAAAGATCGCGGTTACTACTTCGACTTTCTCGAATTCAAAAAGCAACAAGCTGAATGGATGACACCAAGCACACCAAGCATCGGCCACATCTTCGCGCTCCAATCGAAACTCGACGAAATCTTCGAAGAGGGACTAGACGCGCGCTTTGATCGACATGCGCGCACCAACGCACTCGTCCACGACTGGGTCCGAAGTCGCGACTTCGACTTTTTCGCCGAAGAAGGCTACCGCTCAAAAACGCTCACCTGCGTGAAGAACAATCGAGGCATCGACGTTTTGAAACTCGCTCGCGATCTGCGAGAAAAACATCACCTCGTCATTGACCCCGGTTACGGAAGACTCAAAGGCCAAACCTTCCGCCTCTCCAACATGGGCGACGAAACTGAAAACACTCTTTCTCATCTACTCGCGGGTCTGGACGACTTTCTGAGCTCTTTATAGGGAGCGAAAACAATTTGGCCAGACGTCAAGCCTGAACGCGAAAGCACGTCTTCCTAGGCACACTAGCTGCTAAAACTACCATAATTATGGGGTTTTTCGCAGAACTTAAGGGGCGATCTGGGATGCCGAATTCGCTCCCCTATTTAAAGAAGAAGAAGTTTTTCTTCTCCGCGGCCGAGCGTTCATTCTACGAGATTTTGCGGCGAATTACCCCGGACCACACCGTGCTCGCAAAGGTACGGATCTGTGATGTCGTCGCTGTTTTCGAAGGAAGCAGAGCTTGGCAGACAAACCACAATCGCAAACCTCTGGACTTTCTGATTTGCGACGCCACTCTCGCTCCGGTCGTCGCGATCGAGCTCGACGATTCAACCCACCTGCGGGCCGGTTGCGAAGCGCACAATCAATTTGTCGATCCCGCATTGGAAGCGGCGGAGGTTCCAGTCGTTCGGATTCCAATCAGGCGGTCGTACGTGGTTGAAGACATTCGGCGGTTGATCTTCCCGCACATCAGCGCGGTAGGTCCGCTCTGCTGAGTTTCGCAGCTTGGGAGTTGGCTCGCGGATACACTGATGGTAAAATCGTGGAGATGAGAGCGCGCGAATCGGCCGCGGAATACATCGTTAAGAACGGCAAACGGAAAGCTGTTATTCTGCCCATCGAAGAATACGAGGAGATGCTAGAAGACTTGTACGACTTGGGCGTAATCGCCAGTCGGCGTCATGAACGAATGATTCCGTTCGAAGATGTTCTTCGCCGGCTAAAGAAGAAAAATGCCGCGGTATCGCATTGAGTTCCGACCGTCCGCGGAAAAGGATCTCAAGCGTTTGGATTCTACGACCCGTCAACGCGTCATCGACGCGATCTGGAAACTAGCGGGCAACCCGCGCCCCTCAGGTTGTCGCAAGCTTATCAATAGTCGAAACGCCTACCGAATAAGGGTCGGCGATTACCGCATCATCTATACGATTTCCGATGTTATCCTGGTGGTCGGGATTGAAAGTATTCGTCATCGCCGCGAGGCGTATCGTTAGAAAAGCGAAGGGCGCCTTCGTTCCCGAAAGCGCCCTTCATATTTGACGGCGGTAAGCCGAATTCTGTCCCCCGAATTTCTTCGGGGCGATGATCATTTATCTCACCCAGATTTCTCTGAGCGCCCGATCCCGCCGTGGCGGGACCGTGATGCGACGATACCCGAAGGATCAACGGACCGGCTGTCCTCCCTCTGTTTTGTCTTGCACCGCATGGGGTTTTTCCTGCCTCGCGAATTACTCCGCGAGCGGTGAGCTCTTACCTCGCCTTTTCACCCTTGCCTGCACTTTTCTCAAAGAACCGGCGGTGTCTTTTCTGTGACACTTTCCGTCACCGCAATCTTGCAATTGCGGCGCCCGCGTTTTCTACGCGGCATGCTGCCGTATGGTGTTCGGACTTTCCTCTGGCAAGCCTTGCGGCTCACCAGCGATCATCTGCCATCGACCTCATCTTAGCACAGGAACGAAATCAAGAAAGCCTTCCTCGCACCACGGACACAAAGGTCACAACGTTCTTGTAGTCCCTTTGTGAGCCGTTGTGGACTTTGTGCGAGTTTCTCAAATGGGCGATGGCACAGTCGTCAGAAAAATCGTGATCATGGCGAGGGCGATCAGGAGTTTGCCGATCATCCCGCCAAGATTTCCAAGCAGGCTCCCCCATCCCGCCTTGCCCGCTGCGATCATTCTCTTGCCGGCTATAAATTCGCCGGTGATCGCGCCGATCACTGGTCCGATAAACAAACCAATGATTCCGAAGAAAAGGCCGATCAGCGCGCCGATAATAGCGCCGAATGTTCCCCATTTAGTCGCGCCAAAATATTTCGCTCCAAAATAGCTCCCGAGAAAATCGAGCAGATAGGACGCGAGTGTGAGCAAAACGAGAATTCCGACCGTGGGCCATCCGACGCTTTTTTCCGCACCCAGCATCATGCGATGAATAACCGCGCCGGCGAGAATGATGGTGGTGCCAGGAAGAATCGGCACAACCGTGCCGATCAATCCGGCAGCGAACAACACGATCGCAAGCAGCCACCAGAAAAGCTCCATCAATGTAGGCGATATCGATTGTCGATCTTGCGCGCAATCCTTTTGACCGGGTAGATGTCGATCTTATACTGAAATTCTCCTATGCCACTCGCCGTTGGAACGAAAGCGCCTGATTTCACGTTATCGAGCAAAACCGCGGATGGTCCGAAGCAAATCAAGTTGAGCGATAACTTCGGCAAGAAAAACACGCTGCTCCTGTTTTTCCCTATGGCTTTCACCGGTACGTGCACGACCGAAATGTGCGGTGTGACGATGGACCTGGCCGCTTACAGTACGTTAAACGCTACCATTTACGGGATCAGCGGCGACAATCCGTTCGCGCAGGAAGCCTGGGCGCAGAAGGAAAAAATCGAAGTGCCGCTGTTGAGCGATTACGAACATAAGGTCGCGCAAGCTTATGACGTCGCCTACGACTCGTTTTTGCCGCAAATGAATCTCGGGATGGGCGGCGTGCCGAAGCGTGCCGTCTTCATCGTGGATCGCAACGGTGTGATCCAGTATGCAGAATGCGACGACGACGCACGCGCACTACCGAACTTCGACAAGGTGAAGACGAAACTGGCGGAGCTGAAGTGAACGACGAATTCAAAACGCTTCAGAAATTCGAGGCAGGCAAGGGTCGGGAAGGATTTCTGCACTCGCTTCCGGCACTGGAAGAGCAAGGCGTCGGGAAGATTTCACGGTTGCCGGTGAGCATTCGGATCGTTCTTGAATCGATTCTGCGAAATTGCGACGGCAAAAAAGTCCGGCGCAAAGACGTCGCAACGCTCGCGAATTGGAACGCGAAGAAGCCAGCGAATGAAGAGATTCCTTTCGTTGTTGCCCGGATCGTTCTGCAGGATTTCACTGGGGTGCCGTTGGTTGTCGATCTCGCGGCGATGCGCAGTGCGGTGAAAAAACTCGGCGGCGATTCGAAAATCATCGAGCCGCTCGTGCCAGTTGACTTGGTTGTCGATCACTCCGTCCAAGTCGATTTCTTTGGTTCGGCGCAAGCGCTGCGGCTCAATTTGGAAATGGAGTTCAAGCGCAATCGCGAGCGCTACCAATT
Organism: Verrucomicrobiota bacterium; assembly: GCA_030853965.1. Classification (GTDB taxonomy): domain Bacteria; phylum Verrucomicrobiota; class Verrucomicrobiia; order Chthoniobacterales; family UBA10450; genus JALYUC01. The sequence continues at coordinate 4,464 of JALYUC010000052.1, forward strand.
CCTGAAATGGGGGCAACAGGCGTTCCGGACCTTCCAACTTATTCCGCCCGGTATCGGCATCGTCCACCAGGTTAATCTCGAATACCTGGCCAAAGGCGTGCTCAGCACCAAGATCGACAATCGCGAAATTTTCTATCCCGATACGCTCGTCGGTACGGACTCGCACACGACGATGATCAACGGACTCGGTGTCGTCGGCTGGGGCGTGGGCGGAATCGAAGCGGAAGCGGGAATGCTGGGCCAGCCAGTTTATTTTCTAACGCCGGAAGTCGTCGGCGTGCATTTGAGCGGACAACTACGCGAAGGTGTGACCGCGACCGATCTCGTGTTGCACATTACGCAAATGCTCCGCGCGCAAAAGGTGGTCGGAAAATTCGTGGAGTTTTACGGCGAAGGCGCCGCATCGCTACCGGTGCCGGACCGGGCCACGATCGGCAACATGTCGCCCGAGTACGGCGCCACCATGGGGTTCTTCCCGGTCGATCAAGAATCCATGAGTTATTTGCGCGCAACCGGCCGCACAGACGAACAATGCGCGGCGTTCGAGAATTACTTTCGCGCGCAGAAGATGTTCGGCATGCCGCGCAAAGGCGAGCTCGATTACAGTGTCGATCTTGCGCTGGATCTCGCCGATGTGCAGCCGGGCGTGGCTGGGCCAAAGCGGCCGCAGGACCGAATCAATCTTCCGGAACTTGGGGAAACATTTCGCTCCCTCTTACAAAAACCGGTGAAAGACGGCGGTTACGGGAAGGAAGATGTCGATCTTACAGTTAAGCATCTTGTCCAATTGAACGGGACAGCGCCGGGCGATGGCGAAATGGCGTCGACCGACAAACAAGACCAAGGCATCGAGCCAGGCGATGAGCGGAACAAAGTCGAGATGGTGTCTAATCGGCCGACACCGGACACGGCGCGCGAATTAAAGGATTCAACCGCTGATCCTTTCCAGCACGGTCAAAGTCGGATCGGCCACGGCACCGTCTTGATTGCGGCAATCACGAGTTGTACGAATACAAGCAATCCGAGCGTGATGCTCGCGGCGGGATTGCTGGCGAAGAAAGCGGTGGAGCGCGGACTACACGTCGACCCAGCGGTAAAAACTTCGCTTGCGCCGGGCTCGCGGGTCGTGACCGATTATCTCGACAAAACCGGACTGCAAAAATATCTCGATCAACTTGGATTCAATCTCGTCGGTTACGGTTGCACCACTTGCATCGGCAATTCCGGTCCGCTGCACCCGAAGATCGAGAAAGCGATCAACGAGTTTGATCTCGTGGCCGCTTCGGTCCTTTCAGGAAATCGGAATTTCGAAGCGCGCGTCCACCAAAACATCAAAGCGAACTTTCTCATGTCGCCACCGCTGGTTGTCGCGTTCGCGCTTGCCGGCCGAGTCGATGTCGATCTTACGAAGGATCCGATCGGCAAAGACAAGGAGGGGAAAGAGACTTTTCTGCGCGATCTCTGGCCGAGCTTAAAAGAAGTTCGCGACGCGATGCAGTCCGCGCTTAAGCCGGAGATTTTCCGAAAACTCTATCGCGATTTCGCTAAACAAAATCCGAAGTGGAATGAGATTCCCTCGAGCACCGGCGAAGTCTATCAGTGGGACGAGAAGAGCGATTACATTCACGAGCCGCCGTTCTTCCAGGATTTCTCAATGGAGGTCGGTCGCGTTGGCGAAATCCGTAACGCGCGCGCCCTTGGAATTTTCGGCGACTCAGTCACGACAGATCACATTTCACCGGCGGGCGCGATCAAGGCGACGTCGCCTGCCGGACAGTATTTGGTTTCGCGCGGAATAAAGCCGGAGGATTTCAACAGTTACGGCTCGCGCCGTGGAAATGATTTGGTGATGACGCGCGGGACGTTCGCGAATGTCCGGATCAAGAATTTGATGGTGCCGGCAACGGAAGGCGGAGTGACCGTCCATTATCCGGATGGAGAGCAGATGTCGATCTTCGATGCGGCGATGCGTTACCAAAAAGAGAACGTACCGCTCGTCATTCTTGCCGGTCACGAATATGGGACTGGTTCCTCGCGCGACTGGGCGGCGAAAGGGACTCGGTTGCTTGGGGTCAAAGCAGTTGTCGCGGCGAGCTTCGAGCGAATTCATCGCTCGAATTTGGTCGGGATGGGCGTGCTGCCCTTGCAATTTCTCGATGGCGTGACGGCGCAATCACTCGGACTTGATGGCTCGCAAACATTTTCGATCGGCGGTTTGTCCGAAGCGCTTCAACCCGGCCAGCGACTCACGCTGGAGATTGAGGGCAAAGATCAGCAGAAGCGTTACGTGCCGGTGAAGTTGCGCATCGATACGCCAATCGAAGTTGATTATTACAAACACGGCGGGATTCTGCCGTTCGTGCTACGACAATTGCTCGCGAAATAAAACTTCAATCGGCGAACCTTCCGCGATTAAAGCAGAGCGTGGCGCGTGGGTTAAAGTTTCCGTGAACTGTTCGCCGTAAAGAGCGGCAATGTCCGCGCGAAATTCGAAACTGTCCGCGTTCCAAACTTTCCATCGAGGATGATTCACCCGGTATTCTCTGCAACCAGTGCGGACGGAGGTGTAGCCCCAATAATGTTCGGTGATGAACTCGGCGTGCGATCCGGCGGGAATGGATTGTGGCTCGCCGCTTGAACTCATCTTGAGTGATTCCCATTTGCGGCCACGCCGCCATGAATACTCGACGCTCACCCTAAGATCGACATGTTCGATCTCGTGTTTCATCGGCAGTGCTAAATAGCGCTCCCCATAAAATGCGCGAGCGACCAGCGCGATGGCGCGGCGCGGGACAAATTCGCGCACGAAAGCGACGCCGCGCCGCCAGGTGTCGGCCGATTTTTTGCGAACGTAGAAGCGCAGGTTTACTTCTTCGAAATCGCGATGGAGCGGAATCGGCAGACCAACAAGACGCGTATCGAGAAAGAGAAAGCCGACGACGCTGACGAATGTTTCGCCGTTTTCGAAGTCGAGCTCGGTACCCTGCGGGACGAGCGGCGCGATAATCGCAGGATCGACAACGAAATTCATCATAGCGAGATAGCGCCAATTTGCGGTGAGGAATGGTTTCACGCTTTGATCGGCGGTCAGAAACCGCCTGCTACAGTTCAGTATCGCGCTCGGAGATCGCGATCCACCTAGCGCAACAGTTTTTCGAGGGAGGAATCCGTCTGCGCACCGAGCGACGTAGCACGAGCGTAATGGCGCTTGGCCAGCTCCCGCGCCGGCGGAGTAGCGGTGGCGTAAATGACCGCGAGATTGAAATGCGCGTCGGCGTAATCGGGATTATTGGCGATGGCTTCGAGCATTTCTTTTTCGGCGGCCTCCTGCCACCCTTTCTGGCTGGCGGTAATGCCGAGATAATTGTGAGCGGTGGCACTCTTAGGATTAATGGCGAGCGACTTGGTCAGCTCGGTGAGCGCATCGTCGAATTTTGCCTGCCGATAGAAAACGATTCCGAGTGTGGTGTGGGAAAACTCATCTTTTGGCGCGAGGGCCACGGCCTTTTTTAAAGTTAACTCGGCGGCTTTCAATTTGCCGGTGCGGAAATAAACGACCCCTAGATTGGAGAGTGAATAGAGGTTGTTCGGACTCTTGGTCAGAATTTCCTGATACAACTTCTCGGCGGTGCGGTACTTTCCGTGATCGAAAGAATTTTTCGCGTCGCGCGCAACTGTGACGAGATCGTCCGGCACGTGCGGGTGAAAGCCGCTGTCAAGCTCGCTGTGACTTTGATTCGCTGTCGTGGCATCGTTTTCGTCCGGTGCAGTTTTTTCTTTTCCGTCCGGACCGGTGATTTTCACAGCCGTGGATGTCGATTTTTTGGCGAAGGTGAAACTCGCTTTTACGGCAGCGGGATTACTGTCTGAGATCGAGACGACCGGCTGGCGCAGCAAGGCCAACTCTTCGTCGCTCAACTTGGTGACGGGTTGCGCGAGGAGCTCAATTTGCTCGCTCAACGTGTCCGATTTGATCTTCAATTTGTCGAACTCGGCCAGCATTAACTTTTTGGCCTGATCGCGGCGCGCTTCTTCCTGCCGTTCGCGCACGACGATGTTGCGTAAAATTTCGTTCTCTCGCGTCAGGCGGGCCGTCTCTTCTGCGTTTGCGCCGATGAGCTTGGCTTTCTCGAGCAAACTGCCTGCGTCATCGAGCTGGGTTCGAAGATCAGCAACCTTGGCTTCAAATTCCTGATTCTGTTTCTGGCTGGCCGCCAGTTGTTGCTGAAGCTGGTCGATCTGCTGTTTTACATCGGCCAGTTCCTTTTCTTTTTTCGGTTTATCCGCACTGAGATCACGCACGCTCTTCTCGGCGTCCGCCAATTTCTTTTTCAGGTTACTGTTCTCGGTAACCAGTACTTGAACGCGCTGCTCTGCCGCTTTCGTCCCCTTTAATTGAGCAAGCGCTTCATCGCGCTCTTTCGTGACGCTCGCGACATGTTTGTCAGCCTCAACGGCTTTGGTTTTCGCCTGGTCCCTTTCCTTCTCCGCAGCGGAACGCCCCTCTTCAACAGACGCAAGCGCCTTCTTCAGCTGCGAGATCTCGGCACGCAACGCTTCCTGCGCTTTGCTATCGCCTCCGGCGGTAGACTCAATTTTCTTCAGTGAACCCTGCGCGTCGGTCAACTGGTCGCGCACTTTTTTCTCCGCGCCTTTCGTTTTCTCCAGTTCGCCCTGCGCTTTGTCCAATTTCGAATTCGTTTCCTGCAAACGGCTGTTCAGCGCATCTTTTTCCTTTTCCACCGCGCTGAACTGGCCGCGCGATTTTTGAAGTTCCGCCTGCAGTTGATCGACTCTGTTTTGAAGTTTCTTAGTGGCTTCGCGAATCGCCGCATCGTTTGCCGCAGGCGCGGCCACTTCGGTGGCGCGAGGGGCGACGATTTCCGCGCTCGGCGCGATCGGACCCCCTTGCTGCGGAAGAATGGGCACGGAATCGGGCAAGGGCGTTGGCCCGGCTGAGAGATCTTCCTGGGTCGAGGCTTTGCCTTGCACGCGCAAAATGTTCTCGGCAACTTTGCGGCCGCGATATTCCACAATGGCGGGCTGCCAATCAGCGTGCGCTTTGCGTAGTTGCTCCAGGAGAGTGCCGGCGAAACGGTACTTGGCCAGGGCGGCTTTGAATTGATTTTCATGCTCCAGCTTTTCCCCCTGTTGCGAGGTCAGGTAGGCTTTCAAAAAAGTTTCACTCGGATCGTCCGCCTGGGGACGAAGCTGGCCGTGTGGGAAAAAGACAAAAAAACCGGCGAGCAAGATCGAACCGATTTTCTTCATGCGAGGAGGAGGGCAAGAATAGTCCACCGGCCCCCAGTTTCAATACCAGCTTCCACCACGGAACATAGAACAAGCGGAGATCGTGCCATGCGCGGATGGCTTGCCCGTTGCAATCGCTGCGGTAAAAACTAAAATCAGACCGCGTGGTGGCCGTAGCTCAATGGTAGAGCCCCAGATTGTGATTCTGGTTGTTGCGGGTTCGAGTCCCGTCGGCCACCCATCTCCATTTAAGATCTTGGATTTTCGATTGCTGACTGCCGCCACAATCGATTGTCGATCTTCGGTTGAATAGCCGGTTGCTTCTTTCATTCGCAAATCGGCAATCGCAAATCTAAAATACGAAGGGTGTCTGTAGCTCAACTGGATAGAGCAGCTGACTTCGGATCAGCAGGTTGGGGGTTCGAATCCCTCCAGGCACGC
>JALYUC010000061.1 GCA_030853965.1 Verrucomicrobiota bacterium
GCTGCGGCGGAAACGATTTCCGCTGAACAGAGCAATCCGGTTTTTATCGCGGCGATCGGAAAGCTCTGGGCAAGAACTTCAATTTGCTCACGCACGATTTTTGCGCTCACCGGCTCAATGAGTGAAACGTTCCCCGGAATTTCAGCGACGACACAAGTGACAGCGCTGACTCCATAAACTCCGAGGGCACTGAAGGTCTTCAGGTCGGCCTGGATACCGGCGCCAGCGCTGCTGTCAGAGCCGGCGATGGTAAGCGCGACAGCTGTAGCGGCGCTCTCTGAGCGCCGATCTTTTTGCTCTGCCATCGCGTTCGACGGTCGTAGACCGCCGCTACAATTCCCTAGCCGTTATCGCCAATCGCTTCGACCGGGCAACCTTCCATCGCCTCTTTGCAAAGCGTCTCTTCCTCCGGCGATTCGGCTTGCTTATAGACGAAGGAATGGCCGCCGTCATCATTGCGTTTGAAATTGGCCGGCGCAGTCTCGCGGCATAAATCGCAGTCGATGCATTGGTCGTCGACGTAGAATTTTCCTTCGATGTTCTCGGGATATTTGTTTGCAGCGTCGGCCATATTGGTCCTCTTAAGAACTGGAGTGGAAGGTTAGGAAGAAACCCTTGGGGCGCAACGGAATTTGTTCGTTGACGGCGTTCCGCCCAACCGGCAAACAGGGTAAAGGCGAACAGTTGTAAGAATGCGCCAGAGCCAGGGATGAAAACGGACACCGTCAATACGTTGAGGGCTTTTCTTATTGAGCTGGTCGTCTATGCAGTTCTGGTCGTCGGTTACTTTTTTCTGGTGCTGCACTTCCTCGGCGAATGGCTGCATCAACTCGCGATGCATCACCGCTACACCTACGCCGGCGTAGCCATTCTTCTCATTATTGGGCAAGCCGTTGTTCTTGAAAGTGTCACAACGCTCCTGTTCAGAATCCTTCGTGGCCGGTCGGAGTAAATATGTTCTTTCCGATCTCCAACTCGCACATCAGTCCGATCTATCTCGCCATCATCGGGTTTTTGATCGGCATCCTCGGTGGTTTCTTTGGCGTGGGTGGGAGTTTCATTGCCGGCCCGGCGTTACGCGCGATGGGCGTGGATTGGAATTTTGCGGTCGGCACCGATCTGGCGCACATCGTTGGCAAATCGGTGGTGGCGGCGAAGCGACACCGCGCTCTCGGCAATGTTGATCTAAAACTGGGATTGATCATGGCCCTGGGCACGATTGGCGGAGCCGAATGCGGTGCGCAGTTGATTCAAATGTTGAAGCGCGCCGGCAACGTCAACGTCGCCGTCAGCATCGTCTCCATCGTCGTTTACGTGAGCGTCTCCACGTTCATGATTTGGGAAAGCCGCAGAACGTTGGCCGCACAAAAAGGTCGTGCGCCGGTGGCGGCGAACGCCTCAAAGAAGAAACAGGATCCGTCATCCTTCAAACACGTCACCCGCAGCATTCAGCGATTGAAGATTTGGCCGATAATCGAATTGCCTGTGTCGGGCGTGAAGATTTCCTTATGGATCATTGTGCTCGTTTCTTTCATTGGCGGGTTATTCAGCGGTTTCCTGGGTGGCGGCGCCGGTTACATCCGAATGCCATCGATGGTTTATGTGCTCGGAATTCCGACCCACCTCGCCGTCGGCACCGATCTTTTCGAAATCATCATCTCGGCCAGCTACGGCACATTCAGCCATGCAATCAAAGGCAACGTCGATATTTTAATCGCACTCGTCATGAATACGGGCGCCGCGATTGGCGCGCAGATCGGCGCGATCTCGACGCAATATTTCGCCGGACCAAAAATTCGGCTGGCCTTTGTGCCGTTGCCGCTTATCGGCGCGGCCATCGTCATTTACACTTTGGTCACCGGACACAAACTTTGAGCTTATGCGCATCCTGATTTGCAGCGATGGAATGCCGGCCGCCGATGACGCGACGCGGGTCGGTGGCCTTTTGGCCGCGGCCTGTCGGGCGGAGACGACGCTTTTCGGCATCGCGGAGAAGCCGCGCGACGAGGAGCCTTTACGCGCCGCACTCGAGGCGCAGGCGCAATTGCTGCGCGCGGATGGCGTCGCGCCGCAGATTGTCGTGGGATCCGGCGAACCGGTTCGGCAGATTCTCGATCAAACTTCGACAACTACCTACGATTTCGTCGTCATCGGAGCGCGCCACACCGGCGCGACCGGTCTTTACTGGCGCTCGGAGAAAACCTACGAAGTGATCAAGGCGATTCCGCCGCCGGTGCTCGTCGCGCTCGGCGAATGTCAGGAGCTCAAACGCTTTCTTGTTTGCACGGGCGGAAAACAATTCATCGACGACGCGGTGCAGTTGACCGGTAAAGTCGCCGCTGCCGCCGGCGCGTCGGTCACGCTTCTTCATGTCATGGCCGAACCGCCCGCCATCTACGCGGATCTGGTCCGACTGGAAGAAGATGTCGATGAATTGCTCAGCTCGGGTTCGGAGCTTGGCCGAAATCTCGTTCGTCAAAAGAAGGAGCTCGAAGCGCTCGGTGTGCCGACCGAAGTTCATGTGCGCCACGGCATCGTCATCGATCAGGTTTTCGAGGAAGCGAGCGGAGGCAATCACGATCTGATCGTCACCGGTTCGTCGCCCGCGCGGGGGCCGTTACGCCATTACATCATGGGGGATCTCACCCGCAGCATTTTAAATCGCGCGGAGTGTCCGGTGCTTGTCGCGCGCTCCGGCAAATCTGCAGCCGGCGGAGGTTTTGGCGGCTGGCTCAGATTGTTGTTCGGCGCAAAGCGAACCTGACCCTCGCTTGCGCGAACATTGCCGGGCCTTATTCTGCGGGCCATGATCCAGTCGCTTTCTCGGACTCGACAACTTTTTGACGTTTGCTGGTCGATCTTTTTGACCGCGCTCGCTTTTGATTTGACCGGCTGTGGTGGTAGAAGAGGCGATCAATCTTCCGGCACGGCCGGCGATTACGTTAGTGGCACGCCGTTGCCGGAACGTCGCGAAGGCACTTCATTTTTTGGCAGCAACGTCCAGCGTGGCCAGTTTCGGCCGATCTATTTCGATTTCGACAGTCAATCAGTC
>JALYUC010000067.1 GCA_030853965.1 Verrucomicrobiota bacterium
GGTTATGGCAACGCGCCAATGGAAAATCGACCCGTCTCCTCAAAATGGTGCGACCGTCGGAGTCGTTTCAGGAAAGTTTTGAATTTGAAAACGAAGTCGAAACGCTCGAGCCGCTCCTCTTTATGCTGCGCCGATTCCTCGAACACCTCTCGCGACGGTTCAGTGGAGTTTACCTGGTCGCGGCAGAAGTCACGCTGGAAATTAATTTTAGCAATAAACAGCGTTACCGGCGTTGTTTTAAAATTCCCCACCCAACTAACGATGTCGATGTTTTGTTCCGGATGCTGCACACGCATCTCGAGAACTTTAAATCTGAATATCCAATCGCCGCCGTTTCGCTGGATGCGAAACCCGCGAAGGCCACGCAGCAGCAATTTGGTCTTTTTGAAACGGCGTTGCGCGATCCCGCGCAGCTTTCTGAAACACTCGCACGCTTAATTGGGCTGCTCGGAGCCGATCGTGTGGGCACGCCGATCCTGGAAGAAACACATCGGCCCGACGCCTTTCGTCTTGAACCATTTTTGTGGCAATTACCCGGTCCGACTCCTCCGGAGGGTGGACCACCGCGTGCGGCGCTGCGACGTTTCCGCACAACCATCTCGGCCACTGTGTTGGCCGAAGAAAACAAACCGGTTCATTTACGCAGCGCGGAAATGTTCGGCCCCGCCGCGACACAAAGCGGACCCTATTTGGGCTCAGGGAATTGGTGGGACGAAAAGGCATGGACGCGTATCGAATGGGATCTCGAACTGACTAATGGCGCGCTCGTGCGGTGCCACCAAAACGGAAATGGGTGGCAACTCGACGGCATTTACGACTGATGATTTCACCATCTCGTTTATGTCATACATCGAATTGCATGCGTGCAGCGCTTTCAGTTTTTTGCGTGGTGGCTCTTTTCCCGAGCAATTAGCTGAGACTGCCGCCGAGCTGGAAATGCCGGCACTTGCGTTGCTCGATCGCGACGGCGTGTATGGGGCGCCACGATTTTCTGTAGCCGCGCGCGAGGACAACGTTCGACCGATTATCGGCTGCGACCTCACTATGGAGGATAGCGTCGCTCTTCCTGTGCTGGTCGAGACTCGTGCTGGGTACAAAAATTTGTGTGAGCTTTTGACCCAGGCGCATCTACGAAGCGAGAAAAGCAAATCTGCGGTGCGATGGAGTGAGCTGGCAGAATTCGCCGAAGGGCTGGTCGCGTTTCTGGGGAGCACAGGCTGCCAGCCTGTTGTTTGCGGCAGCTTGCCGCAAACTTCTTCCGTCCGGCAAGCTGCCGGACGGGACAGGCTAGCAGCCTGTGCTCCCCAGAATCCCGCGGAGCACGCACAATGTCTTATCGACGCTTTTGGTCGTGAAAACGTGTTCGTGGAAATTCAACGGCACTTTTTGCGCGGGGAAGAACAGATTAACCGGCAACTTGTCGATCTTGCCGCGCATTATCGATTGTCGATCTTAGCGACGAACGGCGTTCATTACGCCAAACCATACGGGCGTCAGGTGGTTGACGCTTTCACCTGCATTCGAGAGCATACGCATCTCGACGCCGCGGGAAAACTCCTCACGCAAAACTCCGAGCGCCATTTGAAGAGCGACGCCGAAATGCGGGCGCTCTTTCGCGATTTGCCGGAGGCAATCGAAAACACAACGCGATTAGCTGAGCGCCTCAAGTTTTCGCTCGAGGATATCGGCTACGAGTTCCCTTCGTTTCCCGTGCCGGATGGCCACAGCATGGATTCATTTTTGCGCACGATCGTCTGGTTCGGCGCGCAACAACGTTACGCCGCCATTAGCGACGCCGTGAAGCGTCAGCTTGAGGAAGAACTGGCTTTGATTCAGAAGCTCGGGTTTCCCGGATATTTCTTGATCGTATGGGATATCGTGAATTTTTGCCGGGAACACAACGTTATGGTGCAGGGGCGCGGCAGTGCCGCCAACAGCGCGGTTTGCTATTGCCTCGGCATTACGCCGGTCGATCCAGTCAGTAATCATCTCGTCTTCGAACGATTTCTCAGCGAGGGCCGGAAAGGCTGGCCCGATATCGATCTCGATCTTCCGAGCGGGGATCGGCGCGAAAGCGTGATTCAAGAAATTTATCGACGCTACGGCAAACGGGGCGCAGCCATGACCGCAAACGTAATTACTTATCGCGGCCGCAGCGCGGCCCGCGAGATCGGTAAGGCGCTCAATTTTTCGCCCGACATCATCGATCGCTTTTCGCACCTGTTCGCGAGTGGCGATTTTCCACACACGCTCGAGCTCGCTTCCCAAATCGAGCAGGCGGGTTTGCCCAAAGAGCATCCGC
>JALYUC010000086.1 GCA_030853965.1 Verrucomicrobiota bacterium
GTTTATTGGAGCGTTGATTGTCCATCTCTGCTTAATGATCGTGGGCGGCGCGAACCATACTTTTGAAACGACCTTCCGCGTGCTCGCCTTTACTCAAGGATCGACCGCTCCGCTGGAGATCGTTCCGATTTGTGGCGCTTTCATCGCCCTCGTTTGGGGACTGGTCACAAATTGCATCGGTCTCGCACGTGCGCATGAAACGGAAACGTGGCGAGCAGTTCTAGCGGTCTTTCTTCCGTTCATTGTTTGCTGCGGCGGCGGAATCCTGCTCGCGATCATGTTTGGCGCGTTCGGTGCGCTCGGGTATCACGGGAGTTAATGAGGCCCTATCATTGAAACTTTCCTGGCGTTGCCTTACGGCACGTGAAACCGATCACGAACTCCTCTGGCTAAGCATTTCGCTTGCTTCTCTCGCCGGCGCAGCGACCTGGTTTGGGCTGCATTTGCCATGGCCCATTTGCGTATTTCACGCGATCACGGGACATCCATGCGCCACCTGCGGAGCGACGCGATCTGCTATAGCATTTTTTCACGCCGATTTTTTTAGGGCGTGGAGATGGAACCCGTTGGCGCTCGTTTTTTTCTGCGGTGTTACAGCGTTTGATGTCTACGCCTCTATTGTCCTCGTCATGCGCGCTCCGCGTCTGCGGATCATGCAACTCACATCCACCGAAAAATCCATCACCCGAATTGGGGTCGTAAGCCTTGTGGCGTTGAACTGGATTTACCTACTGATCGCAAACCCGCCGTTGTAGCTCCGTTGTCCTCAGCGGCAGCTACAACTCACTTCGGAATTCGCCCGACATCATCCTCCGTTGCACCGCGATGCGCCTTAATGAAGGCACTTGGATCAAGCCAACCACGCGTGTTGTCGCGATAGCCCGGTCCGATGAACGGTGTCGTGAATTCCCGCATCTCGAAATGCAAGTGCGCAAAGTAACGTCCATCGGCCGTACCGACGGTTGCGATCTGTTGCCCGCGATGAAGTTCTTCGCCCGCGCGAACTAGCATCGTTTCCACATGTCCGTAATACGACTCGACGTATTTGCGTTCGCCATTGTCGTTGTAGGCGTGCAGGACAATGATCACGTTGCCCCAGCCAGGACCCCCATCGCGGGCCAGCAACACGCGTCCATCCGCAATCGCGTAAATCGGATCGCCTAAATCACTGTTCTCACCGCCGATACCATTTAAATCATCGCCCAGATGATGATTTTCCGTGAAGCGCTGCGCATTGTAACTCAGCGCGCCGTTTTCACTTCCCAGAGGAAAATCGAAACGAGCAGCGGTCGGAATGGAAGCCAGCTCCAGGGGGTCGGATAGTTGGAACGCCGGATCGACTTTCTTTGGCCGCGTCAGTTCCGGCCAAAGCTTGAACCACATGGTCGCGGCGCATGAAATGCCGAACACGGCGAAAATCGACAATGGGAGCTTAAGTTTCGCGAATTTCATTTAAGCCACGTCACACAGAGAACATAGATGAACGAGCGACGCCGATCCGAAATCTGTGTCGATCTGTGTTCATCTGTGGCTAATCTACGCCATGCGGATTCTGGTCACCGGCGGGGCGGGGTTTATCGGGTCCCATCTCGTCGAGAAACTACTGGCTTCTGGCCATGAGGTCGCCATTCTCGATGACTTCAACGATTTTTACGATCCGCGAATCAAACGCGAGAACATTGCGGCTGTTTCCAAAGACGTTGCAATTCACCATGTCGATCTTCGCGACAGCGCGGCGCTGCGAAACGTATTTCATCGGTCGAAATTCGAAGCGATTGCGCATCTCGCGGCGCGTGCCGGCGTGCGTCCATCGATTCTTCATCCGCAGCTTTATCACGATACAAACGTCGGCGGCACGTTGCATCTGCTCGAAGCGGCACGCATGACAGGAGTGCAACGTTTCATCTTTGCTTCGAGTTCATCGGTTTACGGCATTTCAAAAGCAGTTCCGTTTTCGGAAGAGTTACATCTCACCCAAACGATCAGCCCGTACGCGGCCACAAAGATCGCCGGCGAGTTTTTTTGTTCCACTTACTCGCATCTTTACGGAATGCGAGTGATCGCATTACGCTATTTCACCGTTTACGGACCGCGACAACGGCCAGATCTGGCGATCCATGCCTTCACAAAACGCATTCAGGCCAGCGAGCCAATTTTGCAGTTCGGCGATGGCACGACACGACGCGATTACACTTACATCGACGATATCATTCAAGGGACGATGGCGGCGCTCGCCTACGAAGGGCCGTTATTCGATGTCTTCAACTTGGGCGAGAGCGAAACGATTCTTCTGAAAGATTTGATTTCCGCGATTGAGAATGCGCTCGGAAAAAAGGCAAAGATCAATCAATTGCCTGAACAACCTGGTGACGTGCCAATGACCTGCGCCGATATTTCCAAGGCGAGACGGCTCCTTGGTTACAATCCGACAACTAAATTTAGAGACGGTCTGCCGCGCTTTATTAAGTGGTTTCTCGCGTCGGCAACCGGGAGCGCCAAATAAAGATGTCGATCCGGGATTTGCCCTTTGATCAACGCGCCTGTTTCATTGCCGGTCAAGCCAAATCCGGGACGACCTTACTTGTCGCCTTACTCGACGGTCATCCGGAACTTCTCGTTTTCCCTCAAGAGACCGCCTACTTCCCTACTGTCCTCACTAAGTACGGCGCGGGTGGTCGCCGTGCGCAGTTCGATTATCTAACCAAACAATCGTTCGCGAAGATTTTGTTTGGCGGTCAGGCGCGCTGGGGCAAGCACGATTACAAGGATTTTCCCCAACAAAAGCTCCTCGAAATTTTCGAGCGTGCCGCCTTTGAACCAGCGAACGCGAAACGCGATTTGCTTGTCGTTATGATCGAATCGTACGCCGCTACCCTTGGCATTCCGCTAGCCCGCATAAAGCTCTGGGTGGAGAAGACGCCGGCAAATCGCAATTACATTCCGGCAATTTTTTCTCGCTTTCCACACGCCAAACTCCTGGTTACGATCCGCGACCCCCGCGCGATTCTAGCGGCGCAGATTGCATTGGAGAAGACGAGAAGGACGAAGCGGTTTTCGGTTTATTACGTAATCGCGCATTGGCGGGTGGCCGCGAAACTCGCGAAGCGCGTCCGGGAGGGGAAGGTTGCTGGGTTTGTCGTTCCATACGAACAGCTCGTCCGAGAGGCGGCGGCGGTGATGGAACAGGTTTGCTCCTATCTTGAGATAACTTTTGATCCGGATGTGGTTCTCAAGCCAACCAAAGTTGGCCGCACTTGGTCGGGAAATTCTGCGACGAGCGTTGTATTTTCGCAGATCAGCGCGGAGCCGGTGAGGCGTTGGGAAGGCGAGCTATCAGAAGACGAGATCGGCTGGATCGAGTGGCATTGTGGCGATCTGATGGCGGAGTTTGGCTACGAACCACGGTTAGACCGGCGGACGCTACGGCATTGGATTAAGCCGATTAAGGGGGAATGGCCGCGCGAGTACTTAAAGTCACGTGCCTACTCGCTTCGGGATCGGCTAAAACGCTGACATGTCATCCCGAGGTCGCCGCGGTGACCGAGGGACCTCACTATTGCTGGTCACGTCACACAATATCAGTGTGATCACTTAGCACACGAGAGGTCCCTCACTCCGTTCGGGATGACGGCGCTCCTTACAGCTTGCAATAGCAGCCAGCACAGCCCATAATTACGACACATGTCGGGAATCTTTATCGATTCCGACCGCTTCTAACGACGATTCAGGATTTTGAAACTATGATGCGAGTTCGTGCATCTTCTTTTTTTCGTTGGCTTACTGCGGCGGTTTACGGTTCGAATCATTTCCGGCCTGACGAGGTGGAGTTTCCAGTGGCGCAGCAGAATACTTGCAGATTGTGTGAAGGGCCCTTTCGGGGTCAGCGCGCCGCGGACCGTGCATCAACCGATGCGCTCTACTCACTTAACAATTCGGTAAACATTGAGGATCAACATGAAATCTCATTCATCCGGGAGACGCCCACGCCATTCGCGCGGCGGATCCCGACGCAGGGGCGATCGCGGATCGCGTTATCAAGATCGAGACACGCACGCGAAGGCTCCCAAGAAAACATTCTGGCAGCGGGTGGCCGCATTTTTCGGGAACGGCGAAGCGGCGCGAAAGCCGTCGCCGGTCACACGCAATGGCTCACAGCAGCCGCGGCCGGCGCGCAAGCCTGAACCGGTCGAAGTCACTTCCCCACGTCTTTACGTCGGTAATCTGTCGTTTGACGCGACCGAGAGCGACCTGTTCGAACTGTTCAATGGTGTTGGCCATGTCCAAAACGCCGAAGTGGTAAGCTATCGGCACAATCAACGTTCCAAGGGATTCGCCTTTGTGCAGATGCAAACCGTTGATGAGGCAAAACGCGCCGTGGA
This sequence comes from Verrucomicrobiota bacterium, assembly GCA_030853965.1. Classification (GTDB taxonomy): domain Bacteria; phylum Verrucomicrobiota; class Verrucomicrobiia; order Chthoniobacterales; family UBA10450; genus JALYUC01. Next base: position 4,380 of record JALYUC010000086.1, read on the forward strand.
GGAATTGCACGACAAAGAATTTCTCGGCCGCAAGCTCGTGGTCAGCGGCGCGAAATCGAGCGAACATCAGCCCCGCGATTAGTAGTCGATAATTAAAAGCCGGGAGACGAAGCAAACGCGCGTCTCCCGGTTTTTGTTTTGCTGTGCGGCGCTCTATGAGCGTCGCATTGTTTAACTCATGCCCGGTGTTTTCTTCATCGTCGGTCCGACCGCGACGGGAAAGTCGGAAATCGCCGCTGACGTTGCGCGCGACGTCAATGCTGAAATCGTTAGCGCGGATGCGTTTCAAATTTATCGCTGTCTCGATCTTCTCTCCGCCAAGCCTGACGCGACCATCCTAGCGAAGGTGCCGCATCATTTGATCGGGACGCTGGCAGTCCACGAAGAGATGAATGCGGAGAAATTTCGCCGCCTCGCATTGCGCGCGATCGAGGAGATCCATCTTCGTGGAAAACTGGTGATTATCGTTGGGGGCAGCGGCCTGTATATCAAGGCGCTTACCCACGGCTTGATGTCAGCACCGGCGGTGAATCGACAACTGCGGGAGGAATTGAATCATTTGAGTATCGTTCAGCTGCGCGATCGACTTGTCGATCTTGACCCACAAATGATGCGCAAGATTGACATC
>JALYUC010000091.1 GCA_030853965.1 Verrucomicrobiota bacterium
ACCTGAATCAACGCTTTGAGCGCGCTGCGATCGACGCCTTCCTGATTGACCGGAATGACGTTGAGCTTCGGCAAAAGCCAGCCCAGCACCGGCACATTCATCAGATTTCGGCGCGCGAGAAAATAAATGGGACGATCAGAGGCGTTACCCGCCAGCGGAGGATCGAAATAACTCTGGTGATTTGCCGCCAGAATCACCGGCCCACTTTGGATCATCCGCTCGCGATGAAGGATGCGGAAGCCGAAGAACAGCTTCGCAAGCAGTCGTGACAGGTGATATCCGAGCCAGTAATAAAAATTCACCGTTAAAACGTTAATGAGTTTAAGCGGCAAATCACGCAGTGGCGTCCAGACCTTTCAATTTAAGCCGGGCAATAATCTCACTGACAACGCCTTCGATAGAGAGGTTTGATGTGTCGATCACTTCGGCATCCTTCGCGATAATGAGCGGCGAAGTATGGCGTGAAGAATCGGCACGGTCCCGCGCTGCGATCTCGTCACGTTGACCCTCAGCGGCGCGACGGCGTAAACGCACCTCCGGCGAAGCGTCGATGTAAAATTTGAAGGGCGTATCGGGGAAAACGACGGAACCGATGTCGCGCCCTTCCATGACGACATCTTGATGCCGCGCATAGTCGCGCATTTTCGCGACGAGAATCTCGCGCACGCGCGGAACACTGCTAACGCGAGAGACGCCGTTGTTTACGCGATTTTCTCGCAGATGCGGCGTTGGATCGACATCGTCGATTAAAATGCGCGATTGGTCGTCCTCTAGTTTGCAGGTAATTGCAGCAGTTTCGACAAGTTGCGCAATACGATCGCGGTCGTTCGGATCGATCCCGTGCTCGAGGATGTGCCAGGTAACCGCACGGTACATTGCGCCCGAGTTAACGTAGGCAAAGACGAGACGACACGCGAGTTCACGCGCCACGCTGCTCTTGCCCGAGGCCGCCGGCCCATCAATTGCAATCACGCGATGCGCATCTTTCATTTGAGCAAGATCGAACAATTCTCGCGCAGATTAGGGAACCGAAAATGAGGAAGTAGCGCAAGTCGCAGGTCCGGCGCCAGCGAGAGCGCTCGCGCTATTCTCCTTCGTCGATGCGCGCGACGGATGCCGAACCGATAACTGGCGTGCTGCTGCGCATCCGCTTGGGGTTCACGAATTCTTCGAGGGCATTCTCAAAGCCAGGGTAAGATCCGCGGATACAATCCGCGTCTTGAATTACGGTTTCGCCCTCGGCGAACAAACCGGCGACAGCGAACGCCATGGCAATGCGATGATCACCAAAGCTGGCAACTCGTGCTCCCCGAAGCGGCGCAGGACCATGAATTTCGAGACCGTCATTCATTTCGATGACCTGCGCGCCCATGACCCGCAGATTGTGCGCAATGGCGGCGATGCGATCGGTTTCTTTGACTCGCAGCTCTTGAGCCTGCCGGATGATGGTTGTACCATTGGCAAGGGCACCGGCGACGGCGAGGACGGGTAATTCGTCGATGAGTTGCGGCACCTCTTTGCCTTGTATGACGGTGCCTTTCAGAGGCGCGCCGGTAATCTCGACAATGCCGCGATGCTCGAGTTGATCGACGTCCTCGATGGCTTCACGCACCTGCGCACCCATTCGTACTAAAACACCCAACAATGCCGTGCGAGTATCATTCAGGCCGATATTACGTACGAGCAGATGACCACCGGGCTGCGCAGCAGCCGCGACCAACCAAAACGCCGCAGAGGAAAGATCACCCGGAATATCGAAATCGCGCGATTCAGGCATCTGATCGCCGAAGACGCCGACTGAGCCATCCTCCGGTTGGGCCGTGCGCACGAGAAAATAATTAAAAATGAGTTCGGTGTGGTTCCGGCTAGCTGAAGGTTCGTCGACTGTGGTCTTGCCTTTAGCGAAAAGACCCGCGAGAAGCACGGCGCTTTTTACCTGCGCGCTGGCAATAGGCGAACTGTAGGTAATACCCTGCAGCGAGCCGCCATGAATCCGGAGCGGGGGCGTATTCTCCGGACCTTCGGCAATGATGTTTGCGCCCATTTTGCGAAGGGGCGCAATGACTCGGTCCATCGGACGTCGCGAAAGCGAGGCATCACCGACGAGGCGACTTTCAAACGTCTGGCCGGCGAGCAACCCAGCCAGTAGTCGCATCGTGGTGCCGGAATTCCCGCAATCGATTTCTCCCGCAGGCGGAGTGAGGACGCGCTTTTTGCCATGCACTACCAAGATGTCAGGCTCCGGTTGTTCGATTTGGATTCCGAGGGCGCGCAACGCGTTGACCGTGTGCATGCAATCTTCGCTGGGAAGAAATCCGCGCAGCGTGCATACGCCGTTTGAGAGAGCGGCAATGATCGCCGCGCGATGCGAAATGCTCTTATCGCCCGGAACGGTGATCTCGGCCTCGATTCGAGGCGCTCGCTTTACCCGCAATTCCATAGATCAGTGACAGAATTTTTGCCGCGCCGCCGGCGCATTGCCGTGCGCGAGCATCAGCATCGGATATAAGATGCGGTTGTCTAGCGCGCTCGAAAAGAGATTCGAAAAAAATTGTCGATCTTATCGAGCGTGCTTGGCGATCAGTCTCTTACGGCACCAGGAATATTTTCTGCGTGTAAGGATCTTTCACCTCGGTTCCGGGCGGGAAACCTTCAACGTCGACATATTTACCGGGTGAGAACGGGCTCTCGACAAGGTGCGGTTTGCCCGGCACCGGGATTCCGTAAGGATAATCGCCCTTGGAGGCTTTAGTCGGCGCAGCCGTAGGCGCTGGACCAGCCGCCGTTTCTTCGCGCACGGCATTTTCAGGCTGCGCGGGACCGTTTGGATTGAATGGCTGTTGTTGGGGCGGGTACTGCTGCGGGGTGCTGGGTGGGTATTTCGCGACACGTTGCTTCACCCGTGGCGGCGGTTCCTCGGTACATGAAGCGAAAAGCATGGCGGCAAGTAACGCGAACGACAGCGAAGATTTCATAAGGATCGGTTCGACGAAGGTATCTGTGTTCTCATTCGATGCCAATCCTTAAATGGCTCGATGCCGAGCGTTGCCGGCACGCATCGGTTATGCTCAAAAGAGGTTGCGGCCTGAGCTGAAGATTTTATCAGCGATCGGCGTCGAACGCGACGCTTTTCGCAAAGATCAACATGCATACAGTAACGCGTCGGGTTATTTCCGAATCTTAGGAGAGATGCAGAAAGAAGGAGAAATTTTGGTGGTCGATGACGACCGATTGACCCGACAGCTGTTGCTGCGAACGCTCTCTTCCGCGGGTTACGCTTGCAGCGAATCCGAAAGTGGCGAGGAGGCGTGGGAGCGGGTTCATGCCAAGCAGCCTTTACTCCTCCTATTGGACTTTGACATGCCGGGACTAAACGGTGCCGAGTTCCTCAAACAACTGCGATCAGATCAGGACTCCGCGATCGCGCAGATTCCCGCGATTATGTTGACGGGCCACGGGGGCGAGGAAAGCGAAGTCCGTTGCCTGGAAGCGGGCGCGAACGACTTTGTTACAAAGCCTATTAACCCGGCGGTGTTACGGGCCCGGATCGAGACACAACTTCGGCTGCGCTCGATGCGGCGACAGCTGGAACAGCAAAACGAGGAACTTGAAGCATGGCGGCGCAACCTAGAGCGTGACCTCGCGGCCGCGCGCCTGACCCAGCAATCACTCATTCCACAAAAGCCGCTGAAAATCCCGGGATGGGATATCGCTGCTTGTTTTCGACCTGTGATTCAAGTGGGTGGCGATATTTACGGGTGGCTGGCGATGAAGGACGGCCGGATTTTATTTTGGATTGCCGATGCAACCGGCCATGGCGCTTCCGCTGCGTTGCTCACGACATTGACGAAACTTCTATTTCATCACGGCAGCCTGGAACACACTACGCCGGCTGCGGTCATGGAAGCAGTGAACGACGATTTCCGGAGCATCTTTGGGGTTCGGTTGTTGATGACGGCGATGTGTGTCGCACTCGAGCCCGCGACGGGCCGAGCGATGGTAGTAGGAGCGGGTCATCCGCCGCTCTTGATCTTACGTGACAGCGGCAAAAAACAGTTTGTTTGGTCGAGCGCGCCACCTTTAGGGCTGGCCGAACGCGCGCAATTCGTGGAAACGATTGTCGATCTTCATCCGGACGACGCTTTTATTCTCTACACGGACGGTTTGTTTGGCAGCAGCAAAGCGAAACGCGCGCGGCTCAATCCCCAGAAGCTGGCCGAGATGCTCGATCATTCCGCTTCCAGCGCCGATGTTCTTTTGATGCGTTTGTTAAAGCAAGCGGCACCGGTGGATGGGGATGGGACTTTGTCGGATGACATTGCAGCGCTGGCAGTCCGCCGGAACTCGTAAAAATATTCTTTGTTTGCTAAAAATTAGTATTGCCCTGCCACGGGCGAAGCATTAATCAGCCTCTATGCCCAAAACCAAAAAAACTCCTTCCAAGCGCAAGCCGAATGCCGCGTTCATGAGACCGGTGCAACCTGACGATAAACTCTCCGCCATTGTCGGTTCCAAACCGCTACCACGTTCGGAACTCACCAAGAAACTGTGGGACTACATCAAGAAGAACGGGTGCCAGGACAAGAAAAAGAGAACGATGATTAATGCGGACGATGCACTCAGGCCGGTATTCAACGGCAAGAGCCAGGTGAGCATGTTCGAGATGACGAAACTCGTCTCCGGGCATATCCGCTGAGTCGAACTGCGTAATTCGCTTTGAGCCCGGCGTATACGCGCCGGGCTAGCCTTGTACATTTCGCTTCGCACTCCCGGCCCACGCAGGTTGCCTTCTTGCGTGCGCAGGTAATCTGCCGGAGATTGTGACGTGAAAAATTGTCGAACGCTTCTTATAGCGGTTACGGCGCTCCTGATTGCAAACTCGGCGAGCGCCAAGCCCGACTGGGAAACCGATTTCAAAAAGGCGCAGCAAGAAGCCAAGGCAGGCAACAAGCTTCTGCTTGTAGACTTCACCGGGTCCGACTGGTGCGGGTGGTGTATCAGATTAGAGAGGGAAGTCTTTTCGAAACCGCAGTTTCGGGATTACGCAAATAAGAATCTTGTGCTCCTGGAAATCGATTTTCCGCGAACTAAAGAGCAAAGCGTGGCTTTGAAGAAACAGAATGAAGAGCTGGCGGGAGAATATCAAGTCCAAGGCTTTCCGACCATCATTGTGCTGAATGGCGAGGGCAAAAAGGTTGGCGAACTCGGCTATATGGAAGGCGGGGTCAGCGCGTTCATTGCCGAGCTCGAAAAGTTGCGTAAGGGCTGAGCGAAACGTGAACCGCTCCCTCGCGGCCACGGCCAATTTTAATTCTTTTTCCCCGTCTCGAATGCGCGCTGCAGTGCGTCTGCCAGTTCGCGGCGTGTGAAGGGCTTCGGCAAAGCGGCCCGGAATCCGTAGGCTAAGAACTTCGAAAGCGCCGCTTCGTCTGAGTAACCGCTGCAGATGATGGCGGTGATGTTCGGATCGAGACCGCGCAGCCGGTCAATTGTAGCGAGCCCGCCCATGCCGCCGCGGATAGTTGCATCGAGAATCACGGCCTGAAAATTTTCACCGCGGCGCAACGCGCGCTCGTAAATTTTGACGGCTTCACGCCCATCGGGCACCACCGTTACCTCGTAACCAAGTGTGCCGAGGAGCTGTGATGTAAGGTCGCGGATGGCGGCTTCGTCGTCCATTACCAGAATGCGCTGGTGATTGAAATGGAACACGCGCTCGGTCACCAGTGGCTCGACCGGCGCGCCCTGATTATCTGTTGCGGGCAAATAAAATGAAAACGTCGATCCCTCTGAAGAGGAATTCTCGAGATGCAACATCCCGCCATGTTTCTTGACGATCGAGTAACTGATCGCCAGCCCAAGTCCCGTGCCAGTTGGTTTCGTCGTGAAATATGGATCGAAAACTTTCGTAGACAGATCGTCCTGAATTCCACAGCCGCGGTCTGCAATGGTGATTTTAATATAACGGCCGGCTGAAACTAGTGCGCCTGCTTTTTCTTCAAACTGTACGTTTCGCGCGGAGATGCGAACAGTTCCTCCGTGCGGCATCGCTTCACGTGCGTTAATCATGAGGGCGTTGATGACTTGTTCAATTTGTCCCGGATCGACCTCGGCTTTCCACAGATCCGCCGGGATATCGATGTCCGCGCGCAAGTTCGAGCCGTAAAGCGAAAATTCTGCTGCCTGGGCAAGTAGATCCGAGATGGAAGAAACGCGCTTAAGCGGAGCCCCGCCTTTCGAGAAAGTTAATAACTGACTGGAGAGATGGGCGGCGTGTTGTGCCGCCTGCCCGGCTTTCGAAAGAAACGAAAGCAGGCTCCCTGCCTCACTGGGCGCTTCGATTTGAGCAAGGCCGATGTTTCCGGAGATCACGGTCAGGATGTTATTCAGGTCGTGGGCGATGCCTCCCGCCAATGTGCCAAGTGACTCTAGCTTGCTCGTGGTAAGTCGCTCGTCCTCGGTCCGTTTGCGTTCCGAGACGTCCCGGAAGAAAACCGAGAGTCCACCGGCGCTGGGATAAGCGTGCATCTCGAACCAAATCTTTCCGGTCGAGTCACTGGCCTCGAATTCGATGGGCGTCCCCGCGGCCAGCACCCGTCGATAATTTTGTTCGAATGGCGATCCATTTAGCTCGGGAAATTGTTCCCAAAGTCCTTTACCAATGAGCTCGTCTCGCTTGCGGCCCAGCAGTGCCTCTGCTTCAGGATTGACGTAAGTAAATTTCCATTCCTCATCGACCGCAAAAAATCCGTCTGTTGTATTTTCGAGAATACCGGTCATGGTGCGCGCTGATTCCTGCAGAGCGCTGCGCGCTTGGTTGCGCTCGGCGATGTCTCGAACTTGTCGCTCCGCCACCGAAAGGCGCACATTCAACAACGCGACGTCGAGGGGCTTGGTTAAGTAATCGCTTGCGCCCGCGGCCAGCGCTTGTTCGAGGTCTGCCATGTCTCCGCGCGCGGTCACGAGCAAAATAAACATTTCGTCGCCGCCTGGCTTACCCCGCAGTTCACGACAAAAATCGACCCCGCTTTTACCGGGGAGCATCCAATCAAGAATCAAGAATGGAAATTTGTGCCCTTCGAGCGCTCCTTTTGCCTCTTCTACGCTTCCCACCCCTACGACCTCGTGCCCGCGCCGTTCAATCAGCCGTTGCAAACTCCTGCGGCTTTCCTGGTGATCTTCAACCAGCAATATTTTCATTTATTATGCCGTTTTTGTTGCCGGTCCCTCAGTCTCCCGGGGCAATCCGACGAAGAGTGGCTGGTGGCACCTCCGGTCGCACCGATAACGAAGCAAGATAACTGCCAAAATCGAGGCCCTTGGGAATCGATTCAGGAGTTCGAGGATGACGTATTGTGCTGTGATGGCGGCGCTACGCCTCAATACCTTGCGTAACGAGCCACCTCTGCTAAATACACGCATTCTCGGTCTCCACATGTCCATTTCGCGGCTCTTTTTGTTCTTCTTGCTGGTATTTAGTGGAGCTCCGGCGATCCGAGCTCAGAATCCATCTGCCGGGCAACTTGCCGATCAAAATTCAGCTCCCGCTTCTCCCCAACCGCAGATTACCTTCAGCGCCGTCCATGTTGATGGACCGTATATTGCGATGACTTTTGATGACGGCCCGCAAGCAACGCTTACGCCGAAGCTGCTTGATCTGCTCGCGGCCCATCACATCAAAGCGACGTTTTTCGTCATCGGCCAAAATGTCGCGGAACACCCGCAGATTGTGGCCCGCGCCGCACGCGAAGGACACGAAATCGGCAACCACACTTGGTCCCATCCGAAGTTGGGCAAAATGTCGGACGAAGGTGTGCGCCGCGAACTTCGCCGGACAGACGAAATCATTAAGAGCGCAATCGGAAGACGTCCGACGCTGATGCGGCCGCCCTACGGCTCAATCACGACGCGGCAAAAACACTGGATCCATGATGAGTTCGGTTATCAAGTGATTCTATGGGATGTTGATCCACTGGACTGGAAGCGACCCGGTCCCGCGGTTGTTTGCAATCGCATCCTCAAAGAGACTCGACCTGGCTCGATCGTATTATCGCACGACATCCATCCCGGAACGATCGAAGCAATGCCGGCAACGCTAAACCAGCTGGAGGCGAAAGGATTTCAATTCGTCACCGTGTCTGAGTTGATTCCAATGGCCGTTCCCGAAACCCCAAAACCGGCGCCGACTGCAAAATCTGATAATCCGCCGCGCGCTACATCGACAACGGTTCCGACAGCGTCGCCCGGTGGTTAAATAGTTGCGGCATGATCGCCGATCAATATTTGCAGCTTCGAAGCGAACTCGAAACTGCGCTTGCTGATTTGCTCAAGCTTGGCTCGGAGCTGCGCCGTCCCTCCGCGACGCTCGATACCATTCATGGATTGCTCAGCGATATTCGCGAGCCCTTGCTTTTTGTTGTGGTGGGGGAAGTCAAATCGGGAAAATCGTCGTTGTTGAATGCATTGTTTGGGCAGGAGTTTGCCAAGGTCGATGTTTTGCCCGCGACAGATCGGGTCTGCATTTTTCGCCATGGAACTGAAGAGAAACAGGTCGAGGTGTCGCCGAATTTGATCGAACGCTATCTGCCGATCCCTTTCCTGCGTGACTTCAATGTCGTCGACACGCCCGGAACGAACACGATGGTTTCCGAGCATCAAACGATCACCGAAAATTTCGTCCCGCGCGCCGATCTGGTTCTTTTTGTTTTTTCCGTAATCAATCCCTGGACACAATCGGCCTGGGATCTTCTGAAATTCGTGCAAAAGAAATGGCTCAAGAACGTTGTCTTCGTTTTGCAACAAGCTGATCTGCGCGAATCAAGTGAAGTCGAGGTGATTCACCGGCATCTGCAGGATACAGCGATGCAGAAATTAGGGGTCGTCCCGCCGATCTTTGCCGTCTCGGCGCGAAAAGCACTGCTGGCCCGCACCACCGGGTTGGACAAGGATAAGCTCTGGCGCGAAAGTCAATTCCACGCGCTCGAAGAACAGATCAATCTAATTGTAGCCGAATCGGGTGCCCGAATGTTGAAATTGCGCTCTGCGTGCCAGACCGCTCGGCTGATGCTCGAGGAGATGACAAGCGAAATACGCGCGTCTGTCGATGTGATTATGCGCGACGAGGCGCGACTTATTCAGGTCGATCAGTTTGTTCAGGCGCGCAAAGAGCAGACGTTGCGGCAGGTCGCTGGTTTTGTTCGAGGCGTTGAGCAGGCCTGTCGCGATTGCACAGCGCACGGCACAAAACTTCTCCAGGAGAAACTTTCGTTTTGGCGCACTTGGAAAATTCTGTGGACGAAAGGCGCGGGCTTACGCGATCTACAGATGCAGATCGAGACTAAGCTTCGCCAGGCGGTAGAGCCGCAGGTGGAACACGCTGTGCAATTACTCGAAGCAGACTTGCGCGGCTTGTGGCCGCAATTGCACGACATACTCGACACACGGCTGGGAAGTGAATTGAGAACACAACTACCCAAAACGGTGCCTGATTTTGCGCGGCAGCGTCGTGAACTTCTACAATCCGTTCACCTCACGTTGGTCGAGCACATAGCGGGGAAATCAGTGGAGGAACAATTAGCGCAACTCTTCCGCGAGACTTCCACACGATTGCGATTACCGGCCGGAATAGCTGTTGCGGGCGGCATCGCCGCGTTGATCGCTGCTATGAGCAGCGCTGCCGTCGCCGACGTGACTGGCGTGCTCGCGGCATCCGCTGCGATTGCCGGAACGTTTCTCGCATTTAGTCAGCGAAGGAAAATTCTGCGGACTTATGAGGCCCGGATGGAAACCAAATGTCTGGAGTTGATCCAGGGGGTCGAGCAGCAGCTCAATCGCGCTATTGATTTCTTTTACAGTGAAATTTTGACTGCCTTCCGGCCACTCGCGGCGTTCTGCGTCTCGCAACGACGATTGTACGAACCGTTACTGCGGCGCGGTGAAGAGATTCAGTCCAAGATTGACGCTTTGGCGCCGCGAGTCGGTTAAGCGCGTTCGCTGCGTCTTACTTCTTTTTGTTTTCTGGAGCGCGTTCTGCGACCCGTTGCTCGAGCTGCCGCCGCGCGATGACGAAGTTGTTATTCTCTCCGTAAGTCCGCCACGGGCCTGGAGGAATATCGCGCACCTCCACGAATTGCCAATCAGTCACGTCCGTTGGCGCTAAACCAAGATAGTCGCGCACAGCGGGGGAAACATCCAATCCGGCGCCGTGGTTCAAGTTCGGTTTTGGCCGCTCGCTTTGGAAAACGTATTGAAAATGGTCGGTGCGAAAGGGGCCGCAATCTTCCCATTGGGCGTAACAGGTGCGGTTGCCCTTGCGAATCGCTATCCAACGGTCTTTACAGACGGAGCGCCCGGGCTCCGTATAGGCCTGCTTAAACCAGGGGATGACGAGCGGCGCCTCAGGCTTAAACTGCCCGTGCGTGACGTCATTGTAGGGCAAGGCACAGTAAAATGGATTCTGCCGGGGAGTGAAAGATACCGGGACATAATTACGCCGGGTCGAAGGCTCGGGGTTGTCGAAGCCACCGTAGTTGCGTGTCCAATCGGCGTCCCACGAACTCTTGTGATTGGGGACGGGGTTATTTCCTCCTGCCGCCTCGCCAATCCAAAACACCGTTGTCACGATGTTTGTTTTCCACGGGAATCGCACCGTCGCAGGCCGGGATGATGTGGGAATAAAAACTTGAGGTTCCACCTTGAGCAAAGCCTGCTCGCGCAGCTTCATCGCGTATTTCGCAAAATCCGCACTGCTCTCGTAAGGCGATTGTCCGGCTAAAGATCCACCGGCCGAGAGCGATATAACGAGTGCGAAAATCTTTCTCATGGACGAATGCCGGACTTGTTTGTATCCGAAACTCTACCCCCAGGCAAGGCCTTTCCGCTATGGAAAAACCAGTGCCACCGGCGGTTATGGATTTATAAAGCACTATCTATTCCACCTCTACGCGCGGCTTAGCACTGTTTCGGCTCCGAATTTTCCATCTTTCCTTGCGGGATAGTCGAGCGTGAAATGCAGCCCGCGACTTTCTTTCCGGCTCAACGCTGAGTCCACGATCAACGCCGCCACCGTCGCCAGATTCCGCAGTTCAAGTAAATCTACCGACACCTTAAAGTTCCAGTAAAACTCGTGAATTTCCCGCTGCAAATTGCGCAACCGCGCGCTGGCGCGTTGCAGCCGTTTATCGGTGCGCACGATACCCACATAATCCCACATCAGCCGCCTGATTTCGTCCCAATTATGATAAATGACCACGAGTTCATCCACGTCCTGGACATTGCCTGACTCCCATTCGGGCAAAGAGCTTTTGCGCGCTGGATGCGGCCGCGCTGGAGCCTGCACTATCGCCTCAACCGCACGATGCGCCACGACCAGACCCTCGAGCAAGGAGTTGCTCGCCAGGCGATTCGCGCCATGCAACCCGGTGCACGCCACTTCGCCGATAGCATACAATCCGGGCAAGCTGCTCGCGCCGTTTACGTCCGTCTTGATTCCGCCGCATTGGTAATGTGCCGCGGGCACGACCGGAATCGGTTGCTTCGAAATGTCGATGCCGAAGCGCAAACAGGTCTCGTAAATGTTCGGGAAGCGCTCCTGCAAAAATTCCGGCGGCTGCTGAGTAATGTCCAAAAAAACGCATGGCGCGCCCGAACGTTTAATTTCTGCGTCGATCGCGCGGGCAACAATGTCGCGCGGCGCGAGCGATCCGCGCGCGTCATGCTGCTTCATGAAATCCTCACCCCGGTTGTTGCGCAGGATTCCGCCCTCGCCCCGCACCGCTTCCGAAATCAGGAACGATTTCGCCTTGGGATGGAACAGACAGGTCGGATGGAACTGGATGAACTCCATATTCGCGATGATTGCTCCCGCGCGCCACGCCATGGCCACGCCGTCGCCGGTCGCGATATCGGGATTCGTCGTATAAAGATAAACTTTTCCGCAACCGCCGGTCGCCAGCACGATCCGGTCGGACCGGATCGTTTCCACTTCAGCGGTTTTCTCGTCGAGCACATATATGCCGAGACATCGATTTTCCGCGGCGAACCCGAGCTTCCCCGCCGTGATCAAATCTACCGCCATGTGATTTTCCAAAAGATCGACATGTGATTGCCGGCCCAATTCGCCGAGCAACGTCTCCTCGATCTCTTTGCCCGTCACATCTTGAACGTGCAGAACGCGGCGCTTCGAGTGGCCACCTTCCCGCCCGAGGTCCAGTTCGCGATGTCCGGAAACTTCGCGCTCGTCGAAATGCAGTCCGAGCTCAACCAATTCGCGGATTCGCTCCGGCCCTTCCGTGACGATCGTGCGAACAGTTGCTTCGTCACAAAGGCCCGCGCCCGCTTCAATAGTATCGCGCACATGCAACTCGAAAGAATCCTCATCGCTCGTCACGCAAGCCACGCCGCCCTGCGCCCAAGCGGTGTTTGTGTCAGCGCCTTTGCGCTTCGTGATCACCGCCACCGAGCCGTGCTTCGCTGCCTTTAAGGCAAAGCTCAAGCCCGCAATCCCGCTGCCGATAACGACGAAATCGTAATCCTTCATGGGAGACGGATATTGTCGATCAAACGAGTTTTGCCGAAGAAGACCGCCACGGCCAGTAACGAGTTTGGCTTAATTATTTCGAGTGGCTGCAAACTCTCCGCGTCGACCAGATCAATGTAGTCGATTCGAGCGAGCGATGCTTCACCAATGATCTTGCGCGCCAAATCGACAGTTGCCTTCGCCAATTTATCGTCGGCGCTCGCCGCAGCGAGCAACGCCTTCCGTAATACAACTGCTTGTTTTCGCTCCTCCGCGTTCAGGTATTGATTGCGTGAACTGCACGCCAATCCATCATCTTCGCGCACTGTAGGAACGCCTACGATGTCGACCTTGAAATTTAGGTCCCGCACCATCCGGCGAATGATCGCCAGCTGTTGAAAATCTTTTTCGCCAAATACCGCCACGTCCGGCAAGAGAATATTGAAAAGCTTGGCGACAACCGTGCAAACGCCGCGAAAATGCCCGGACCGTGATTTTCCTTCCAGCGTCTGCGACAGCGACGTTTCGTCAACGAAGACGGTGCGATTGTCCAAATACATCTCGCCCGGCCCCGGCCGGAATAAAAGATCGACATCTGCATCTCGGCAGAATTCCTCATCGGCCTCTTCCGGACGCGGATAACGTTCGAAGTCGGAGCCCGGCTCGAATTGCAGAGGGTTTACAAAGATACTGACGATGACTGAGCCCTTCCTTCCTGCCTGCTCGCGCGCAACACGGATCAATTCGCCGTGCGCTTTGTGCAACGCGCCCATTGTCGGAACGAGCACGCGACGTTCTCCGTTACGCGGAGATGCCGGAACACTTGCGACAGTCGTCAGGATTTCCATCGGCAATCGCAAAGTTAGTTATCGATCTTCTCTAGCCAAATTGCTTGTCGCGCGAAGCGAAATTTCTGATGACCGAAATCCTGCCAGCCCGCGTGTTCGGCTAGGGAATGGAATTCGTGGAATGAGAAAGCGCGCGCAGCCGAAGCGCGGCCGTCGTACTGTGTCATCGGGTTGCGAAAGATGAGCGCGGTCAAAAGATAAACGCCAATAGTAGCAAGAAGTCCCCGTCGCAAATCGGACACGAGAACAAACTTCCGCGACAGCTCGCGGCAACGTCGCAGCACGCGCACAGCGTCTCCCTCGCTGAAGTGATGAAGCACGAGCGAGCAGAGCACGACGTCGTAAGAATCGGGCGGTTCGAATTCCAGAATGTTTTGTTCTACGAAGGAAATTTCCGGATAATTCACACTCAACTGCCGCGCGATTTCGAGCGTAGCTGGCTGTTGGTCCATCGCGTCAATCGTGACGATGGTGCCAATTGATCTCGCGTAGCGTGCGATCAGTCGCGGAATGTCTCCCGATCCCGTGGCAAGATCGACAACACGCATTCTGTCTCCGCTCTTGATCCAGCGTCGCAAGAAATGCCGAATCAAATGATGGCTGCCAAAATAACGGTTTAGTTGCCGTAGGTTCCGCAGGTCATTTTCTAATTCCACCGAAACCGGCTGCGGTCGATCCATCAATTCCGGCTCAGCCGGGTCGAAGCTTCTTTTCATTTACAAAACTGTAGGGGACGCTGTCAGCGTCCCGTTTTGATGGTTAATCGGGAAGCAAGCTGCTTCCCCTACAGTAGAAATTTCTTCCAGGAGTCCGGCAGCTCCGCGGTCTCGATCTCGCTCGCGATGCGTCCCTCGAACTCCGGTTGAAACGCAGTGGTCGTGCCGTAAACCATGATCACATCCTCCGTGCCTTCGACGCGAATGGCATGCGCCACGCCTGGCGGCACTACCACACCCACGT
>JALYUC010000097.1 GCA_030853965.1 Verrucomicrobiota bacterium
TTTTATGTTTCGCTCGCCTTTGCCTTTCTCGCCAAAGGCCCGATCGGATTGATTCCGATTCTGACCGTAACATCGACAATTGTCTTTTTGCCTCAGCCGGAATTAGCGCGCCGTTTCAAATTCCTTCGCGGAATCGCACTCACCCTCGCCATTATTTGTTTGTGGGGAATTCCTGCGTTGATCCGAACGCGCGGAGAATTTTTCTCCGTCGGCATCGGCCGCCACGTGATTGAACGTTCGGTGTCCGCGATGGGAGGTCACGGTGCGCGCTCCTTCGGCATCTATTTGCTGCTGCTTCCCTTCTATTTCGTCACGATCTTCGTCAGCTTCTTTCCCTGGTCACTAAAGTTGCCCTGGCTCGCGAGAAGGCTGCGGCGAAATGGCGATCCGATCGACCTGTATCTCCTTTCCGGTGCCGCGATCATTTTCGCGGTTTTCACGTTTGTCACGACGAAGCTGTTGCATTACACCTTGCCAGCGTTTCCGCTCCTTGCGCTTTTGCTCGCTCGAGCTTTGAGTGCCGAAAACTCAACGGGATTTTTTAAGAAGTCCGCCACCGCAATGGCAGCGGTCTGTCTCGTAATTACCTTGATTGGTCCGTCGTTCATCGCGTCATTTTTCCCGTCTCGAGAACTCTTTCGCCAATCTCGGGATTATTTGCGACCGGAAATGAAATTCGCTGCTTTCCATTACAAAGAGCCGAGTCTGGTCTGGTATTTCCGAAGTCGCGTCCGCGGTTGGATGCAAACCACCGGCCTCGATCTCGGCAACATACCGCGCTTCATGCAGAAAGATGGCGGCCGATTCATTATACTTCCGACCGAAGTGGCGAGGGAAATTTATCCGACGCTGCCTGACAATCTGAAAGAGTTTTCCACGGACGGATTCAATATCGTGAAAGGGAAACGCGCCAATCTCACTTTGATTTTGAAGCCGGAGTGACACCGCCGAGTTCGTTAAATTGTTACATCGTTAAATTGTTAAATCGCCTTACCGTTTTAACGTCTGAACAATTTAGCGTTTCACGACCCAGATGATCACTTCCCTCGAAGGCCGGTTAACGAGTGCGCTTCCGACGCAGGCGACCGTCGATGTCAATGGCGTTGGCTATGAAGTTTTCATTCCGTTATCGAGCTACGACAAACTTCCCTCCGCCGGACAGGCGGTGCGGATTCTCACTCATCTTCATGTCCGCGAGGACGCGCATGTTCTTTACGGATTCATGACCCCGGCCGAGCGCGACTTGTTTCGTTTGCTCGTCAACAACGTCAGCGGCATCGGGCCAAAGCTGGCGCTGGCGGTGCTGAGCGGAATGAGCGTGAACAGCTTCAAGACCGCGGTTGTGAACTCGGATGTCGCCACGCTCTCGAAAATCAGCGGTCTTGGGAAGAAAACCGCGGAGCGCATCGTGTTGGAACTGAAAGATAAGCTTGGCGTAGCAGCGGCGTGGGAAGCAGCCAGCGCCACCCATGCACCGACCCCAGAGCAAGAACGCGCCACCGAAGCCGTGCTCGCTTTGATCGCGCTCGGCTACAAACAAGTCGAAGCGCACCGCGTCGTTCACGCGCTGCAGGAAAAGGAGCGCGACAAATCCGCCGAAGAATTGGTCAGGCTCGCGTTGAAGCAAATGGCCGCCGGACGATGATTGCGACCGTAGACGACGATAAACTAAGCGCAATCCGCGAAGCGTTTCCCAAAGAGGGATTGTTCGCGGAAAAGGACTGGCTTCTTTCGCCCGACGCTTTTCCGATCGACGAACAGTTTGCGCGCGAGCTCGAGCAGCTCGGTCATCGTCTTTTCGTTTTTCAGCGCGCGTGCAATCAGCTTTACCAGCTCAGCGTCAAGGAAAAACAGCCTGAGTGGGTCGCCCGTTACCTCAATGCCGGGAAACCCCCGGAGCTGATTGAATTTTCGCGCGCCAAGCAATTTCGCGACGACCTGCCACGGGTGATCCGGCCTGACCTGATCCTGACCGATCAAGGATACACCATCGCGGAGATCGATTCAGTTCCGGGGGGAATCGGGCTGACCGCCTGGCTCAACCGGACTTATGCCACGTTCGAGCGTGAGATCATTGGCGGCCCGGAAGGAATGATCGATGGGTTTCACAACGTATTACCACGCTGCGGCGACATCGTCATTTCCCAGGAAGCGTCAACCTACCGGCCCGAAATGGAATGGATGACAGCGCGTTTGAAAGATCGCCACTGTGATTGCGAGTGGCGCGTCGTTGCCGCGGAAAACTACGAGCCGCAACCTGGCCGCGACGTTTACCGATTTTTCGAGCTGTTCGATCTCCCGAACATTCCAAACATCGACAAGACCTTGCGCGCGGTAGCCGACGAAAAAACCAAAATCACTCCGCCGATCAAACCTTATCTCGAAGAGAAAATGTGGTTCGCACTATTCTGGATGCAGCCGCTGCGTGAATTCTGGCGCCGCGAACTCGGCGACAAATATTTTCAGCAACTGCAGCAGGTGATTCCTTACAGCTGGCTGCTCGATCCGACACCGCTGCCGCAACACGCCGTCATTCCGCGTTTGGAAATTCATGATTGGCGCGAAGCGGGCCGCTTCAGCCAGAAAGATCGACATCTTCTCTTGAAAGTGAGCGGTTTTTCGCCGCTCGGTTGGGGAAGCCGCGGCATCGCACTTGGCAGCGATTTGCCGCACGCGGATTGGCAGCAGAGGATTGAGAACGCGCTCGCCACTTTTGAAACGTCACCGACCATCTTGCAGAAATTTCACAAGGGTCGGCTGTTCGAACATCGTTATTGGGATCCCAATTCCGGCGAACTGCAAACAATGAAAGGCCGCGTCCGGCTTTGTCCGTATTATTTTGTCGAACAAGACGAAGTTAAGCTGCGCGGCGCGCTGGCCACAATTGTGCCGGCGGACAAGAAATTGTTGCACGGAATGCGGGAGGCTATTCTCGTCCCGACGCAAATCGCCGCCAAAGCGTAGCCCATTTCCTGAAGAATCCGAATGAATCGGGCAAGCGGCGAATGGATTGAATCATATGTGCCGGCGCGACTGGACCGTATGCCGTGGAGTCGCTGGCATTGGCTAATTGTCATCGCGCTGGGCGCCACTTGGATTCTCGATG
>JALYUC010000107.1 GCA_030853965.1 Verrucomicrobiota bacterium
CTCGAACGTTACGTTTCGAAAAATCTCGTCAAAGAGATCCTCGACAATCCGGACAGTTATTATCATTCGCTCCTCGGCGTGCGCGTTCCGGCGACGATGTTGTTCTCCGACCTCGTGGGTTTCACGACGATATCGGAAAAGGCCGACCCGGAAGAGCTTGTTCGGCAACTAAATGAATATCTCAGCAAAATGACGGCGGTGGTTTTCGAGAATGGCGGCACGCTCGATAAATTTATCGGTGACGCGATCATGTGCGTATGGGGGAATGTGCGGAGCTCTGGAGTGGCGGAAGATGCGAAAAGCGCCGTGCGTACCGCGCTCGGAATGCGGCGAGCGCTTAAAGAATTGAACAAAGGCTGGCGCGCGCAAGGGCGCATGGGGCTGGGCATGGGCATTGGCGTCAACCAGGGCGAAGTCATCGTCGGTAATATAGGTTCGCAGGAACGAATGGACCCGACGGTGATTGGCGATTCTGTGAATCTCGCCTCACGGCTGGAAGGTCTCACTCGCAATTACGGTGTGGATATTCTTATCGGCGGGACAGCGAGCGAGTTGGTGCGTGATGAATTTCATCTGCGATCAGTGGCGCGGGCACAAGTAAAAGGAAAGTCCGAGCCAGTCGAAATTTTCACACTCGTGGGCGCGCGAAATGAAGAAGTCGATCCACAATTGTTAAAGTGGCTGGAGTCGTACGAAGAGGGAGTCTTGAAATTCCGCGTGCGTGATTTCACTCAGGCTAAAATCTTGTTCTCACGCTTCCTCGAATTTTATCCCGACGATTTCCTCGCGAAAACGTACCTTGACCGCGCCCTGGAGTACGAGCAGCAGCCGCCCGACGAAGCGTGGAATGCCGTTGAGGTCTTCAAAAAGAAGTAACCGCGGATTACGCGGATGTTGAATGAAGGATTGAGTTCCGACTTTCACTATTCGTTTTATCTGCGTAGTTCGCGGTTCAAATTTCTAGCGTCGATTAAACTCTCGTCGTAAAGAGTTCGCGTGACGAAAGAACCGCAAAGTTTTCACTTTCTCGGAATTTGCGGTACGGCAATGGGTTCAGTCGCCGCGGCATTGCGCGAACGCGGTTTCGTCGTCACCGGCTCGGATGAAAATGTTTATCCGCCGATATCGATTTTTCTCCAGGAGCGCGGCATCGCGCTGAATGCAGGATATCGTGCGGAAAATATTCCGGAAGATGTCGATGTTGTCGTGATCGGCAACGCAATCAAGCGCGGCAATCCCGAAGTAGAAGCGGTTCTCAACCGGAAGCTTTTCTATTTGTCGCTGCCGGAGGTTTTAAAAAGTTATTTTCTGCGCGGCCGCCATAATCTCGTAGTCGCCGGGACGCACGGTAAAACTACAACCACGGCGTTGCTGGCCTGGATCATGGAAAAGGCCGGACATACACCGGCTTATCTAGTGGGTGGAATTCCGAAGAATCTTGGGCAGGGTGCGCGCCTGAACGATTCAAAATATTTCGTCATCGAAGGGGACGAATACGACAGCGCATTTTTCGACAAGCGCTCGAAATTCATTCACTACCTCCCGGAGCTGCTCATCGTGAACAACATCGAGTTCGATCACGCCGACATCTTTAAAGATCTGGAGGACGTCAAGCTGAGCTTTCGGCGCTTGCTCAACATCGTCCCTCAAAACGGAATGGTTTTGCTGAATGGCGACGATCCAAACTGTGTTGAAGTAAGCCAAGGCTGTCTCGCCCAGATGGTCGAGGTCGGCTTTTCAAAAAACTGTGCGCAACGAATCCGCGACGTGGCGTATTCATCCGAGGGCTCCCACTTCAAACTGGGCGAGGAAAAGTTCGACATCCCGATGATCGGGGAATTTAACGTGCGCAACGCGGCGATGGCTGCGACGGCCGCGCGCTTTTACCGAGTTTCGGATGCAAAGATTCACGCGGCTTTGAAAAGTTTTTCGGGAATTGCGCGGCGACAGGAAATCCGCGGCGAAGCAAACGGCGTGAAGGTGATCGATGACTTTGGACATCATCCCACCGCCATCGCGCAAACATTGCAGGCGTTGCGTCACCGTTATCCCAAGCACCGACTTTGGGCGGTGTTCGAGCCGCGCTCAAACACCACCCGACGCGCCGTTTTTCAACACCAACTGCCGGAGGCTCTGAAATTAGCCGATGCCGTGGTCATCGCGGCCGTCGCGAAACTGGAGCAAATCCCGGAGGAGGAGCGATTGAATCCAGAAGCAGTTGTCGCTGCAATTGCCGCGACGGGTCGGCCGGCGTTCTACGAAGAAGACGCGAATGCAATTGTCGACCGAATCGCGCCAATGTTACAACGTGAGGACATCGTCGCGGTATTCAGCAACGGGAGTTTTGACAACATTCACGAGAAGCTGCTGCAGAGGTTAAAAGAGTTACAAAGTTACAACGAGACTCTCGCGCAACCTATTTAACTTTGTAACCCTTGTAACAATTTTTAACGAATCACGGCGGCGAAGCCGCCGATGTGTGATCATGCACGATTCGCCAGCCATCGGCCGTTTTTCGGAAGATCAACGTGAAACGTCCATGCGGCTCATCCTCCGCGCGCTTCAAACTCCATCGCCCTAGCACGAATCCGGCATTCTCGCTCAGCGGCGTGATTTCCAAATCAGAGAACATCAATGTCCCCATTTTTGCACGGTCCGAGTATTTCTTTTTGTAGCGCGCGAGAATCGTGTCTGAGCCGCGCGTTACTTCGTCGCCGGAAACAAACACAGCCTGGCGATCGTAAGTGGCAGTGAATATATCGATATCGCCGCGATTCCACGCCGCCTGTTGTGCTTCGATCACGGCACGGATTTGGGCGGCGATTTGCTCCCTGAGCTGACCACCCAGGTCCGCACCGCTCGCGAACGTCCGATCGGGAATGTTTGCTGCTGCAAGAAAAACAGCCGTCCACACAAATGCTGAAATGGTTCGAAACATCGCCAATCCCTTTCTAACATGAATTTTCTGTGGAGGCAGCGGTGTTGGCTGTTTTTTCATATTCGCAGCTCCGCAATTGGTTTCCCCCTAGGTGAAGCGGGTTGACCGTGCTACCGTGCATGCCGTAATTACGCCTGTGCTGAGACTTTCTTTTGTGGCTGGAGTGCTCTTCGCTCTAACGGCGGCGGCTTTCAGTCAAGTCGCTCCTGGTGTGCGCCCTGTCGCGCCAGCTAGCGCTGCGCCGAACGCTCCACCCGCCGCGCCCGATTTGGTGCGTCTTCAATTTCCGAACAGCGACGTCGCGGACGTGTTGCACCTTTATGAGCAGCTCACCGGCAAGAAGCTGGTGATGGACAATTTTGTTCAGGGCAAGGTCAACATATTCATCAGCAAAGATGTGCCGCGCGAAGAAGCGATCAAAATCATCGAAATCAATTTGCTGATGAACGGGTTTTCATTGGTGCCAGCAGACGAGGACATAGTCAAAGTGATCGGTACCGGAAAAAACCCACGCACGACCGGCGTGCCGATTCTTTCCGATGAATCGCAGATTCCTGATGGCGATCACGTCATCAGTTATCTATTCAAATTGCGCTATGCCGATCCGCAGGAATTGCAGCAGGTGCTCGGGCAATATCTTTCGCCGCCGCAGCCTTACACATCTTTCCTGGCGCTGCCCAAATCTTCCAGCCTTCTGGTAACGGAAAACTCAAGCGTGATCCGTGCCCTCGTGCACGTGATTGACCAGGTCGACATCCCACCAGCCGAAGTGGTGAGCGAGTTCATCAAATTGGAACGTGCGGATGCGACCAAAGTCTGCGACATGCTGAGCGATATTTTTGAGAAGGGAAAGCAAACTACCGGCGTGGTACCCGTCCCCGGAGGTGTGCGCAATGTGCGGGTGTCTAATCCGCTTCCTCAGCAAGTCACTCCGGAAAGTGATGTCGGCGCGCTGACGGCGCTTTCGGAGGAATCGATCGTAGTGGGCAAAATCAAACTCACTCCCGATGTGCGCACCAACCGCATTCACGTTGTGACCCGTCCGATCAACATGCCGTTCATTCGCAAATTGATCTCGGAGTTCGACGCCAATGTGGAATTCGCCAAACCGGTCACGCGTTCGCTAAAATATATTTCCGCCGGCGATGTTTTGCCGGTCTTGGTGCAGGCTTTGACTGAACCGGGTACGACCGGGCAGCTAGGCGCCGAAGGCGCGATTCCAAATGTCCCGGGGCAGCAGCAACAGCAAGCGAATCGACTGAACCGCGCCGGCGCGCAGAACAATCCTTACACCGGCGGACTTTCCAGCTCCGGAGGTGGCGAAAGCAACCTGAATGTATCAGAGGAACTTTCTACAACCGCGGTCGATACGACGCCCAAAGCGGTGACGGTAGGCAATGCCAAGATCATCGCCGATCAGCGAGCGAATACGATCATCGTGCTCGGCAATCGCGAAGTTGTCGTGAAAGTCGGAAAGATTCTGGACGAGATGGACGTGAAAGCGCCGCAAGTCGCGCTCAGCACAGTGATCGGCGAGCTGACGCTCCATAATGACGAAGAGTTCGGTGTCGATTACTTTTTGAAATACAAAAACAAAGTAGTCGCTACTTCGCGTAACACCGGTGTGGCGATTCCGACCGGATCTGTCCCCTCGATGAGCACCGGCGTGCCCTTCACTCCTTCCGGCGTCATCGATCCGGCGGGTTTGATTAACTTCAGCCAGATCATCCAAAACGTGGGCAGCGGCACGAACGTCTATGTCGCGGCAGGTAATTACCTGTCGGCCATTGTCCATCTGCTCAACTCGACTGGTAATTTCAAAGTGATTTCGCGGCCGATGGTTTTCACGAGCAACAACAAGAAGGCGATCATCGCGTCCGGCACGGAAATTCCAGTGCCGGTCAGCACGCTTTCGTCGGTTGTTAATGCCAACGTTACGTCCACGAATATCGGTCAAACATCGAACATCCAGTTTAAAAAAGTCGCGTTGCAACTGGAAGTGGTTCCGTTGATCAACTCGGATAAGGAAGTGTCGCTCGATATCCTGCAAAAACTCGACAGCCTTGCCGGAAGCCAGGTGATCGATGGCAACTCGATTCCCACCATCGCCACGCGTTACATCCGCACGAATGTGGCGGCGCCAAATGGAGCGACCATCATTCTTGGCGGTCTCATTACCGATAGTAAGCGGAAGGACTATTCCGGTATTCCGATTCTCGATCGTCTGCCGGGTATTGGATTTCTCTTTCGTAACACCAGCAAAATCAAAGATCGGACGGAGTTGATTATCCTGATGCGGCCGGAGGTTACGCTGACCAAACTCGATCTCTATCGGCTGCGCGTGAAGAACGAACAGAAGGTGCATTTCGGTGCCGATCTCCAAGAGGAAGACGGCGCGCCGGTGGAAGATAAGCAACTTCCACCCCCGGATCTTCCACCGGAAAAATATAAATGAGCGCACCGGTTAGCAAGTCGATTGTCGATCTTTTGCTGGCCGGCGGAGTTTCATCCGCCGATGAGGTGGCGCAGCTCGCCTCCAACCTCAACGGCGGTTCGTGGGTCGGGCAGGTGCTCGATTCGGGCAAAGTAGACGAGCAGCGTTTCCTCGGCGCGATTGGAAAGTTTTTCCGCGTCCCCATCGTTTCGCTCGATCCGAAAACAATC
>JALYUC010000108.1 GCA_030853965.1 Verrucomicrobiota bacterium
AATACTCAGCGCGATGGGCAAACGGGCGGCCGCGGCGCTGATGCCGAAGAGTTTGAAGGAACTGAGGATTAGCCAATAAAGCAGCGGCGGTTTTTGCAGACGCGGAATGCCGTCATTCGTGGGCAGGAGCCATTGGTGCGTTTCAACCATTTCCCGCGCCGCACCCGCGTATTGACCTTCCGTTTCACTGTAAAGATCGCCCCATCCGATGGTCGCGA
This sequence comes from Verrucomicrobiota bacterium, assembly GCA_030853965.1. Classification (GTDB taxonomy): domain Bacteria; phylum Verrucomicrobiota; class Verrucomicrobiia; order Chthoniobacterales; family UBA10450; genus JALYUC01. The sequence goes on from JALYUC010000108.1 coordinate 219, forward strand.
CATGCAGCAGCACGGCGAGCGTGATTAAAAAGACGAGAAGAGCGTGCCGGGTCGGCGGTGGATTGAGCGCCCCTGGCTCAAGCAACGTTTCTTCAATTCGAAAAGCGCGTGTGCCCGCAACCATACTTCATTACGCCATTGCGCCGGACTCGCGGTACTTCTCCCAATCGTCAGGTAACCTGAGTAATTTTCCCGCGGGCATCTCGATGAGGGCCAGCATCTGGCGGCATTCCGCGATCAGCTCGTTATCTGCGGGCCGGATAATTCGGAACGCACACCAAAACCGAACTCGTTCCAGCCGATCCAGCCAGCCTTCAATGACAAGCCGATCAGCGAGTTTGGCGGAACGGCGATAATCGATCTCCGTGCGCACGACGACCGGATATTTTTGCGTCTTCGCCATATCCGCAAGTGCGAGGCCAAGTTCCTCGGCCAGTGCCGTGCGCGCGATTTCGATGAAGCGCAGATAAGCAATGTTACTTACGACTCCTCCACAATCGGTGTCGAAAAACATTACCTGCAATTCAGTGCGAACCCGCGGCGCGTTGGGATTCGGCATACCGAAGATTACACGAAGAGCGTGAAGAAGTTAAGTTCAAGTCAACTTCGTGTTCTTCGCGGTGATTGTTTCGCCGTTTCTTTGCAAGATCGACAATACCGCGTCGCGAACTTCGGCAACGCTTACCGCTTTCATGCAGCGAAAATCGATCGGACACTCCCGGAGGAAGCACGGGCTGCATTCCACGTGATGTCGCAGGATGATGTGATCTGTCCCAATTGGCCCGGTGAGATGGGGTTCGGTTGAGCCGAAAACTGCGACGGTTGGAACGCCGAGCAATGATGCTAAATGCATCGTCCCGGTGTCGTTCGTCAGGAGCAATCGACACGTGCGCAGTTCATCGATCAGTTGCTCCAGAGTCGTTTCTCCGATGCGGTTCACGCAGTTATCGCCAAGCGCGATCGCGATGATATCGCCGGGCGCTGCATCTTTTGCTGTGCCGAAAAGAATCCAACGGATTTGTTTTTCCGCAGTGATCGCTCCCGCGACTTCCGCAAAACGTTCTGGAAGCCATCGTTTGGCTGGACCGTATTCGGCGCCCGGGCAAAGGCCGATTGTGTTTCGACTCGATGGAGGGACGGCCTCCGTGCCGTCCGAAATATTAGGGACGCGACGGAGCGCATCCCTCCAATTATTTTCAACCTCCGCGCCACAATCCTGCGCGATTCGCAGATAACGAACCGCCTGATGTTTCAAAGGACCAGGGTGCCTTGGTTCTCGCACGATTTGATTCAAGAGCCACGCTCGAAAATGCCCGCGATAACCGACGCGCCGCGCAATGCCACTCAACCACGCTTCCAACGCCGTGCGGACCGATCCGGGGAAAAGGATCGCGACGTCGAATTCTCGTTGCCTTCGGATCGAACGCACGGTCGCTAGCAGCGAATTGCCCGGCAGCGAAATGATCTCATCCACTTCCGGAATCAATTTCCAGACTGGCGCGAGCTTCGCTCGAGTCATAACTGTGAGGTGAACGTCGGGTCGCCCGTTTTTGATTGCGCGCACAGCGGGCATACTCATGACGGCGTCGCCCAGCCAGTTGCTGGCGCGAATCAAAAGGCGAAACGGCTTTAAATCTTGCGCCCGTTGGTCCGGCAATAAGTAAACTCCGCGCTTGTAGCGGCTGAGCAAAAAATTGGGTCGTGGAGTTTTCCAACGGTTATGCACCCAAAACCAATCTTCCGGAGCGCGGCGAATTTGCGCCGCGAGGATCTCGTTTGATTTTGCGGTGAGAGATTCCACAGAATCACCGCGTGTATCCAAAGCCGGCTCGACCACCATGCGCCAGCGCGCCACGCCATCGGTATAGAGCGCGATGCCGACCAGAGCCGCGTCCGTGCGTTTGGCGAGCAACGCCGGCAGAGGAGAAGTCGATGCGAGTTTGCCAAAAAACGGGACCCAGAGTCCCTGATCCCCGGCGTGCTGATCGCTCAGAATGCCAATGGCGCCACCGCCGCGCAGTAGTTCAATCGCTTTACGAAAACCTTCCTTGCGATCGAACATCTCCACGCCGGCACGCGCCCGCAACTTTCTCAAATGTTCGTCGATCAAATGGTTGCCAAGCTTTTGATAGATTGTGCTGTTGCGGACATGGCCGATGAACTTGGGCAGAATTTGGGCGATAAGTTCCCAGTTGCTCAGGTGACTCAAAACGAGCACGACAGCCCGGCCCGCGCGCAATTGTCGATCTACCACATCGAGGTTTTCGATCTTGATCCTTCGCTCGAGCTGATCCAGCGGCATCACCGCGACCTTGACACTGCACAAAAGATTCGCGCCCAACCGCTGAAAATGACGGCGGACCAGTCGGCGCAGTTCGGGCAGCGATTTTTCTTTGCCGAAGGCAATCGATGCGTTGCGTAGAGCAAGCCGCCGATATCGCGGCAGAATTAACCACGCGCAAAAACCCAGAAGCTGACCGATTCGAAAAAGTCCGCGCAGCGGTAGCGCGGTTATGAGCGCGAAGCCAGCGCGATAAAAAACGTAAAGACAAAACTCACGCATGCGGGGGCGGAAAATGCTTCCAAAGATTGGACAGCGTAAATTTGCCTGCGCTGCGCTTCAATTAATATAATGTCCGGCATGGCGGTCGTTTTAGAGTGGCCTGTGAGACCGGTTGTTAGACACCGGTATAACATTGCCGGTACATCGACATGAGCGATCCGAAGAAACTTTGGCAAGGATTGAGCGCGCCTGCGCAGAAAGCGCTCAGGTCGCGTGATTACGACGCCAGCGATCTGCCTAAGCGGATCGCGACAGTCGGAGTCGACGCGGGTGAACTTGCCGCCGCGAACAAGCGGGAGATTGCCAAAGCTTGGATTCCCGGAGTGGAGATTTTTTCGCGCACAATTCATTCGCAACGGCACCGCGGAATGTTTGGCGAATTCGCCCGCCGGGAAGAAGGAGCCCTCTCCAAGATAGGCCTGTGGCCGGTGCAATGGGCGACGGCGCGAATGTATGCTCGCACCGCAAAAGGATTTCATATTCATCCGCCCAGGATCCCCGATGGCAAAACAGCCACCGGTTGGCTGAAACAATTGTTTGTCGATGATCCAAAGAACTACGGACTCCGCCCCTACGATCGCGAGCAATGGGATGTAATGTTTTTTGTCCAGGGTCGGGCCGAGATGCTTCTGCGCGATGTCCGGGCCGGGTTGCCGACCCGGACGATGCGTTTCTTCGTCGATGGAGACAATCATCGCGGACGCAACAACGTGGGTGTGGTAGTGCCGCCAGGCGTGGCGCATGCCATTCGCGTCGAAGGCACGGAGGATGTGATCATGGTTTACGGCACGACCACTGCGTTTCAACCGGAGTTCGAGGGACGCATCGCGAGCGA
>JALYUC010000119.1 GCA_030853965.1 Verrucomicrobiota bacterium
TATCCTGATCGTCTGCGCAAGCTTTGTTTTTTACGGCTGGTGGGATTGGCGGTTCCTGGCGCTCCTGATCACGACGACCGGGATCGATTACAGCGTGGCGCTGGCGGGCCAATCGTTTCCGACACACGGCTGGCCGCAACCCAGCAATTTCAGCGTGGCGGAAGGGGTGGGATTCGAACCCACGGTGGGTTACCCCACGCTCGATTTCGAGTCGAGTGCCTTAAACCGGACTCAGCCACCCTTCCCTCGACAGTTCGCAAGATCGACAATCGATCCGGCACAATGCGGCGTAATTATGAGATGCGGCCGAGGGATTGCAAATTCTCGTGCTCTTTTTTGGTTGCTTACACGACACGGCAGCTAAGACAGATGTGTCGAATTGGAATACCGAAAAGAGCGATCTTTTTTTGCTTGACGACAGTGCACCCCCCTACTGCATCTTGTGTTCTGTCGGTTGCGCCTCCACTGTATCTTGTTGATAGCTATTAGCTAGATATTTGCTGGCTATTAACAGGTTATGCTTGAGTGCGCACCGATGAAATTTTGGACTTATTCACAATTTACCAGTTCTCGCCGTCATGATTCAACTTAAACCGGGCATTCAACCCGCCTCGTTAAACAAGTCGCGCAAAACGTCCGATCGCCGCAAAAATCGGTCGATAAAGAAGAAGGAGCGCGGTTTGCATTTTGAGCGGGTGTTTAGCGACGCGGCGGTGGCGCCGTTCGACCAAGTGGAATGGGAAGGGCGCACGGCGGAGATCAACGACGACAGCGGCAAGGTCATTTTCAAACAGGAAAATGTGGAGGTGCCGAAGAGTTGGACTGCGTTGGCGACCAAGATCGCGGTATCAAAATATTTTTACGGGGACATCGCCAACGGGACCGATCCGAGTAAGGGCGGTCGCGAGACTTCAGTGCGCCAGTTGGTTCATCGCGTTACGCGAACAATCACTGATTGGGGAATTGCGGACGGTTATTTTGCGGACGCAGAGGCGGCAAAGATTTTTTATGACGAGCTGACGTGGCTGTGTGTGAATCAACACGTTGCGTTCAACTCGCCGGTGTGGTTCAACGTCGGGTTATATCACGAATATGGAATCGGCAAACATGCCGGCACCGGAAATTACTTTTTCAATCGCGCCACCGGCAAAGCGGAACGGGCGACGAGTCAGTACGAATATCCGCAGGGAAGCGCGTGCTTCATTCAATCGGTTGACGACACGATGGAAGACATCATGCGTTTGGCGACGAGCGAAGCGATGCTCTTCAAGTACGGGAGCGGGACGGGCAGCGATCTTTCCTCGCTACGATCGACAAGAGAGAAATTAAGCGGGGGCGGCAAACCGAGCGGGCCGCTCTCGTTCCTCAAAGTTTACGATCAGGTCGCGAACGTCGTGAAGAGCGGTGGGAAGACGCGGCGCGCGGCCAAGATGAACACGCTGAAAGATTGGCATCCCGATATCGAGGAATTTATCGACGCGAAACAGAAGGAAGAGAAAAAAGCGTGGGCGCTGATCGAGCAAGGTTACGACGGCAGTTATAATGGCGACGCTTACGGCTCGGTCATGTATCAGAATGAAAATCTGAGCGTGCGCGTGAGCGACGAGTTCATGGAAGCGGCGCTGGAAGGACGCGAATGGTGGACGCGGAACGTGCGGGACGATTCACCGTGCGAACGAAAAGATGCGCGCACTTTGTTGCGCAAGGTCGCCGAAGGCACGCACGTGTGCGGCGATCCCGGGATGCAATTCGATACCACGATCCACAAATGGCACACGTGCAAGGGAACCGACCGGCAAAACTCGACCAACCCGTGCTCGGAATATCTTTTTCTCGACAACACCGCCTGTAATTTGGCGTCGCTCAATCTGATGAAGTTCAAAACGGAAGAGGGACCGTTCGATGTCGAGCGATTCAAATCGGCCGTGCGGATTTTCATCACCGCGCAGGAGATTCTGGTCGATCATGCCAGTTATCCGACAGCGGAGATCGCGGAGAACTCGCATATTTTTCGCACGCTTGGCCTCGGCTACAGCAATCTCGGCTCGCTCATCATGAGTTATGGTCACGGTTACGACAGCGTGGAAGGCCGCGCGTTGTGCGGTGCGATCACCGCGATCATGACCGGTGAAGCCTACGAACAGAGCGCGGTGCTCGCGCGTGACATCGGACCGTTCCCCGGTTATCGCGATTCACGCGCTGCCGGCGTGGCCAAGCCCGCGGCGAAGGACAACGTCGCTTCCATGCTCGAAGTGATCGATCTGCATCGTTGCGCTGTCAGCGAAATTCCGGATGTCGATGAGTTTGCCGAGTTGAAAAAAGAAGCGGCGAAAACGTGGGACTCCGCCGCGCGACTTGGCAAGCGCCATGGTTATCGCAACGCGCAGGTCACTGTGCTCGCGCCTACTGGCACGATCAGTTTCTTGATGGACTGCGACACGACCGGGATCGAACCCGATCTGGCGCTGGTGAAATACAAACTGCTCGCCGGCGGCGGCATGTTGAAAATCGTCAATCAAACGGTCAAGCCGGCGCTGGAAAAACTGGGCTACAACTCGGATGAGATCCAGCGGATCCTCGCGCACGTCGACGCGTTCGACACGATCGAAGATGTTTCCGATACCGATGGATCAATAATCTCCTCGGGTTTGAAACCGGAACACTTGTCGATCTTCGACTGCGCATTCAAACCGCATCGGGGCGAGCGCTCGTTGGGCTACATGGGACATCTCCGGATGATGGCGGCGGCGCAACCATTTTTGAGCGGAGCAATTTCGAAAACCGTCAATCTGCCGGAGGCCGCCACGGTCGATGACATCATGAACAGCTACATCGAAGGCTGGCGGCTGGGACTGAAATCGATCGCGATTTATCGCGAAGGTTCGAAGCGCTCGGCGCCGTTGAACACGCGCAAGACGCGAGACATGGGCACAAATGGAGATGTCGATGTTGCGCTCGATGTGACGGTGGAACCCGAAGAATTTCAAAGGCGGATTCTCGAGCTGGAAGAGGAACTGGCCATGGTGCGGAGCCGCCTTGATCAACCGATTCGGCACCGGATGCCGGACACGCGGATGTCGTTGACGCATCGGTTCGAGATCGCCGGGCACGAAGGTTACATCACGATCGGCTTGTACGAAGACGGTCAGCCCGGTGAGCTCTTCATTACCATGTCGAAGGAAGGCAGCACGATTGGCGGATTAATGGACACGGTCGGCACACTCACGTCGATCGCGCTTCAATACGGAGTGCCGCTGGAAAGTTTGGTGAAGAAGTTCGCTTATCAACGATTTGAACCGAGCGGATTCACGAAGAATCCCGACATTCGAAACGCGACCAGCATTACCGATTACGTATTTCGTTATCTGGCATGCCAGTTCATCAAAGGTTACAAAGAAGCGACGTCGCCAAGCCGGGGACAATCGGAATTGCCGATGAAAGAAATTCCCGAGATGGAAAAAAAAGCGCTTAATCGGCCGGTGTCCGATCTAGCGCGGACGGGCGAAAAGGAACTGATCGACGTGATCACGAGCCATTCGGCGAATGACGGTTCGCCGCAGGTGGCGAGCAATGGCCACAGCCATGCCGATCGTGTTCAGGAAGCGCTCGGCAACATGTTCATGGACATCGTTTGTTCGCATTGTGGGAGCGACAAGGTGATTCGCGCCGGCGCCTGCGGCGTCTGCACTGAATGCGGAACGAGCCAGGGATGCAGCTAGCATTCCGGCCGATTTCGATTCTAGTGCAGCGATGAACGAAGTCGAAGCGCAACGCCAAAAGGAAATCGCCCAGGCGGAGGAATTGCTTTTCGCCGGGCCGCAGGCGCTTGGCTTTGCCAAGGGCCTTTTTCTCGGGCGATTCGTTTCCGATTGGGTAATGCCCTATCCGCGCATCCCCGCCTCGCAACAAACTGAGCTCGATAAATCCATGGCGGAACTTCGGCAATTTCTCGATGCGGATTTGGATGCGGCGGAGATAGATCGACAAGCAGACATTCCCCGGAAAGTGATCGATGGATTGGGCCGAGTCGGAGTTCTTGGCATGACTGCGCCTGCGGAGTACGGCGGACACGGTTTCTCCCAAATGGCAAACTGCAAGATCCTGGAAGAGATCGGCCGGCGATGCGCTTCGACTTCGGTTTTTGTAAATGCGCATCATTCGATCGGCATTCGCGCATTGTTGCTTTTTGGCACGCATGAACAAAAACAAAAATGGCTGCCGAAATTGGTGACGGGCGAAGAACTTGGAGCATTTGCGCTGACCGAGCGCGAGGCTGGGTCGGACGCAGCGAACGTGCAAATGCAGGCGGGTCCGAGTGAAGACGGCTCGCATTACATTTTGAATGGCGAGAAGCGCTACATCACAAACGCGGCGATTGCGCGGGTCCTTACGGTGATGGCGCGCACGCCGGTGCCCGGCTCGGACAAAACTTCAATCACCGCGTTTTTGGTCACACCCGATATGCCCGGATTCGAAATGCTCGAAGCGCGCATGCCGAAGCTTGGGATTCGGGGGACGGCGACCGGCCGGTTCGCCTTGCGTAATGTGCGCGTTCCGAAGGAAAATATTTTAGGAAAATTTGGCAAGGGACTGCGCGTCGCGCTGACGGTGCTCGACTTCGGCCGAACCACGTTTGGGGCGTGCTGCACCGGCGCGGCCAAAACATGTCTGCGGCTGGCAGTCGAACACGCCAACACGCGAAAGCAATTCAACAAGACGCTCGGTGAATTTGATTTGGTCAAAAAGAAGATCGCGCGCATCGCGGCCGACGCTTACGCGATGGAAGCGATGACGACGGTGACCGCGGGACTGATCGACCGCGGGCTCGAAGATTACATGCTGGAGACGGCGATGTTGAAGGTCTTCACCACGGAACGGCTTTGGGAAGCGATCAACGACACGTTTCAGATCTACGGCGGCTCCGCGTACTTTGTCGATCTTCCGCTGGAACGAATGTTGCGTGACGCGCGCATCAATCAAATCGGCGAAGGCAGCAACGAAGTGTTGACCTCGTTTGTCGCACTGGTGGGGATGCGGGGCCCGGGCATGGAGTTCAAGGAAATCTATGACACTATGTTACAGCCGATGCGTGGCGGATGGGGCAAGGCGTGGAGTGCGGGGATGAACCGGTTGGGAGCAACTGTGCGCACGCCCGACGTGCCGGTGCAAAGCGGCGAACTTCGCTCGCAGGCCGGTCAATTGAGCCGATTAATCTGGCGTTTCAATTTCGCGGTCAACCGCGCGCTGATCGCCTATCGCGAGCCCATTCTCGACATGCAATTGATTCAAGAACGGATTGCGGGCGCAGCCATGGATTTGTTTGCATCGACCTGCGTGCTGAGCCGTTGGGACGCTGAGATGCAAGCGGCGCACCGCAACGGAGACTCGGCGGTCCAAAATTACGGTGTGGCTGATCTTTTCCTGCGCCAATCATTTCGCCGAATTCGGGAGTTTCTCGCTGGCCTTGGCGATAATGACGACAAAGCAGTGCTCGCGACAGCGAAGACAGTGCTTAGCCGAACCGTTCAGCGCAGCTGACGGGAGCAAATCCGACAGTCTAGATCGGAAGAGCTGGCGCGATTTTAGCTGCCAAGAGAGGTATGCACCTCACACAACTAGAACGACAACATGTCGATCTTGGCGATCAGCGATTGCTGAGCTTGCTCGTCGGCTATGTGAACAGCCTGAAGCACTCGTGGACGCTGCTGGGATCGACAATCAAGACGAGTCTGCACCGAATGCAGATTTTCTCCGACCGAAAGTCCCAGGTGAATTGGCCGACGACGGCGAGGTACCCTAAACTGAGCTTAGCACAAAGGTTTGTCCTACAGGCGTGCGCCCCGGGCAGATATGTCCTCCAACTTGCGGGCGAGCATCGTGATATGTCGGCCGAATTAAAGCGGAAGCTTTGTCATGTAACCGCAATCGATTCCACGGTGGAGTCGAAAATTCCTGCGCTAACTTCTGCTCCGCACCTGCCTGCGAATGTAGCGTGGTTCGATCAAATCCTTCTGTTGGATCTAATCGAACACTTGAATGACCCGGAAAGTTATCTGGACGCGCTGCGGAAGAAGATGGCCCGAAACGGCTCAGAAATAATTATTACCGCAGCCAACGCCGCGTTCATTATGACGCGCATTAGGTCGGAACTGAGCCCACGTAAGACAAGTAGCAAAGGTGCTCTTGTCCTCTCGCACCGGCGCACTTTCACATTTAAGTCATTATCCGCGATGTTGGAACGGACCGGCTACGAAATTGTGGATGCACGTGGAGTTCCCGCACCGCCTCCTCGCGGATTTGGCGAAAATCATTGGAGCCGCGCGTTGCTGATACTCAATCAGCTACTGCTGTCAGTCTCGAAGCGGTTGTTTGCTTCTCAAATCTGCATCCGCGCGCACCCGATTCCCGATGCCTGCCATGGACTTAAGCAAACGAACTCCGGCATAGCAGATTTGCGTTCGGAAACGCTTTCTCGCGTTGCTTAGGGTGGCGCACTTCTAGCTGCGAGAGAGGCGTGCACTTGGAAGAGCTGGAGCCAAGCCAGGTCGATCTTTGCGGGAAACGACTGCTCATATTTGTCGTCGCCTACAATGCCGCGACGACGATTCAAAAAGTTCTGAGCCGCATCCCGGCGTCATTGCGCTCGCAAGACATCGAAGTGCTGATCATCGATGATTCATCGAAAGACGACACGTTCGCCGCGGGATTACGGTATCAACAGCGGCATTCGGCATTGAAGATTACCGTGCTGCGGACGCCGGAAAACCAGGGTTACGGCGGCAACCAAAAGCTCGGATATCGTTATGCCATCGACAATGGTTTCGATATCGTCGTGCTAATCCACGGCGATGGCCAGTACGCGCCGGAAAAATTGCCAGCGTTGCTCCGGCCGCTCATTCGCGATCAGGCGGAGGCCGTTCTCGGATCGCGCATGATCGACAAGGGTGCGGCCCGCCGCGGTGGAATGCCCTTCTACAAATGGATCGGCAATCAAATCCTGACCGCATTCCAGAATCGGATGCTCGGCACCAGCCTTTCGGAATTTCACTCCGGCTACCGGCTCTATGCCACGAACGCCCTTGCGCAAATCCCATTTGAGAAGAACACGAACGATTTTCACTTCGACAGCGAGATCATCATCCAGTTCGTCTTAAAGAAACTGCGGATGATCGAACTCCCGATCCCGACGTTTTATGGCGACGAAATCTGTTACGTGAATGGATTGAAGTATGCCTGGAATATTTTCAAGGCGACTATCCGCGCGCGCCTTTGCGGCCTGTATCTTTTTTACGATCGGAAGTTCGATGTGAAACCCGCGGAAGAAATTTACGATCTTAAGCTTGGGTTTCCGTCATCGC
>JALYUC010000163.1 GCA_030853965.1 Verrucomicrobiota bacterium
CACATTCGCCGATATAAACCTGCGGGTTTGTTTCAGTGGGCTTCAGGACGCGGCGTGCGAAATCAAATTGCTCGAGCTGCGAACGAAAGAGCAGCGCGTCGATCCGTTCGTCCTTCGGCCAGTTATCGATTTTCATCGCGCGCACTTTATCGAGCAACACGCGCACGTGTTTCTCGCGCTCCGCGATTTTCGCCGGCGCAAAATCGGTCAGGCGATCGTCCCAGGTGTGCAGACCCGCCTCGCTGCTCGACACCGGGAAACTTTCGTTCTGCCAGGCGTAATAATCGTCCGCCCATTGGTGCAACGCGGCCGAGGCCATCAATTCGGGGCCCGTTGTTTTCGTGATCAACCCCTTGTTTGTCACATCGGGAGCATTCGCCCGCCCGTCTGGATTCCGGGCGGTAGAAGGACTTGCGCCGCGTGTCTGCGCACTCGCGTTGCCAGCAGCAGCGATCAACAGCACAACAACAAATAATTTGAACGAGTTCACATTGTCGATCTTACGCGGCCTGGAATGATTCGGAAGGCGTTTCTCTATTCTTCCCGACCAATCGAGTAAAGCTTCCAGCGCTCGTCGACGAAAGGAGTCTTGGAATAGAACCAGCGCAGGCGTTCTTTCGGCGAGGCGCGAAATGCTTCATCGCTTGTTAACTTTTGCCGGAATTCTTCGGCAAGTTTCGGATCGCTTGCGAGCATGCGTTCCGCCATCGGTTCGAGAATGTAGCCCTCGATGTATTCGGTCTGTTGAAAGACCTCATCGAAAAATCCCCATTGCAGGAATGAATCGGGCGATGCCGGCTCGAGCAGGACCGCAGCAAGATCGCCGAGCGGTTGATTCGTTGGAACGCGAACTGACCCGGCGGGATAATGCGCGGTTCTTTGTTCGGCAATTGGTTTCGCCGAAATCTGTACACGGCCTTCGAAGGGTTGTTCTTCTTCTACTTGCCGCAGGGTTTCGTCCTTTCCCTGAAACTTCATTTCCTCCAGCCGATACATCGTCACTTTCACGTCGCGTGACTCACTGATCCGCTCCAACTGAATTCCATGAAGTTGCAATCGCTGCACGACTTCGTTCCATGCGGGCGGGATCCAGTACGCTTTCGGCCGCGTCACCGAAGCGATCACATGATTTCCGCGTTTGAAGGGAATATTCAATGTCACCGGCTTCCCCGTGAATTCGATGCGTAATCCGCCGGAGATCGCGGAAGGCACCGTGTGCGATTCGATCGCCTTGTATTCAATTGTCTCCGCCGCCGCCGCTGGATCGATGTCCCACGCCAGCGGAATTGTGGCCACGTTTGCTTTGCGATCGGAATCAATCGACTGGCGAAGTGCGGCGACGTTGCTCGCGACCGCGCGAATTGCGCCTTCCAGGAAAACATAAGTTCCAAGAACGCGCTGATCGTACGGTTTCAACGAATGATTTTCAACCAACACCGCCGGCAGATGCCGAACGTCGCCATAGCCGTTCGAGTAGCGCGGATTGGCCAGCCAGCTCTTGATTCCCTTCGAGAGATCGAGCGGATCGATCCATCCGGCGACATCGGTCGATCCCGGGATGTGACCCATCGCCGCGAGATCGTTTGTCACTGCCGGTGTGAATGTTTTCTCCAGCCAGTTCGCAATCGCGGGCGAGTGGCCACCGGCGCCGTTGAACCCGAAAGTGATGTCGTATTGGTAGTCGGCGCCATCGGTAACGTGAAGATCGACATAGAGGTCCGGCTGCCATTGATTGAGCGCGCGAATCATCCCCTCCATCTCCGGCGTATCGATCTTCGCGTAGTCGCGATTGAGATTCAGGTTCTTCGCGTTGGTGCGCCAGCCCGTTACCTCGGGCCCACGCTGATTGACCCGCCCAAATTTCGAACCCCGTTCGTGGCCGTCCACGTTAAAGATGGGAACGAAAAGAAAATTCGCGTGTTCGAGTAGATCCTTCTTCGTTCCGCGCACTGTCATGTCGCGCAGCAACATCAAGCCCGCGTCTTTGCCATCGATCTCGCCGGGATGAATGCCAGCCTGCGCCATAATCGTGGGCTTGCCGTTCTTGCGCAGTTCTTCCGGCGTGAATTGTTTCTCGCGCGATGCGACGATCATCCAAACGTCGCGACCTTCCGGCGATTTGCCGAGCGAGATCATTTTTAGCTGCGGCGCGGCCGCGACCAGTTTTTTCAACCACGCCGTCATCTCATCGTACGAAGGCGTCGCGCGAAAATCGTTTTTCTCCGATGGCGTGATCCAGGGATCGGTTTTCGCGACAACGAGAGAGCGGCTCTTTCCGTTCCACGGAATGAGTGGGGGAAGGATCGGTTGACTGGCGGCTTCCGAAAATTGTTGCGGCTGCGGCTTTGGCGAAACGTCGGGGGCTGGCTGCGCGTGCAAACTGAATGCGGCCACCGCGCTGCCCAAGAAAATTCCTGTCAATTTCACGATGTCGATCTTAGTGGCGGTCGCTCGATGAGAAAGCGTAAACGCGCCGCGAATGTGACAGGAGGTGCCACCATGGCTTCATAATTATTTCCCGATGTCCTCATGCCAGAGGGCCGGATTTTCCGCGATGAATATGCGCATCATCTCGAGGCATTCGGGAAGATCGAGATCGATCACTTCCACTCCGTGATCGCGCATAAAATCAACCGCGCCGGCAAAGTTGCGACTTTCTCCGACGATCACTTTCTGGATTCCGAATTGCACGATCGCACCCGCGCAAAGATAACAAGGCATCAAGGTCGAGTAGAGCACGGTGTCGCGAAAGCTGCCGAGCCTGCCTGCATTGCGCAAACAATCAATCTCAGCGTGTGTCACCGGATCGTTCTCCTGCACACGCTTGTTGTGACCCACCGCAATCAATTGATCCGCGCGAGCGAGCGCTGAACCAATTGGGATTCCGCCTTCGGTGCGGCCCTTGCGCGCCGCTGCGATCGCCGCTTCCATGAACTTGTCCGGATGCGATGATGGCATCGCATCAATTTAACGCGGGTGACGGCGCGAACAAACGTTTGGAACCAATCGATCCAACTGAAAAGACCTCCGGTGTCAAAATCGTGGCTGTCATCCTGCTCACCTGGTTCTGTTTTGCTTTCGCCGTTGGAGTTTCCGGTGTTTTTCGCCATGCCAGCGCTCCCGCTGTTGCGATTACGGTCTGGACGTTATCCGGCGTCGTGCTTCTGGCCTGCTGGAAAATCCGAAGCGTTCGCGATTGGATAACTATTGTCGATCTACGATGGCTGATCGCGCTGCACCTCACGCGATTGGTCGGTGTTTGTTTTCTGATTCTCGCCCGTCATGGCAAGTTGCCGAGCGCGTTCGCGACTCCTGCCGGTTACGGCGACATCTTTGTCGCGGAGATGGCGTTGTTGCTCTTGATTCTCGGCCGCGACAACACGATCCGCCGGCATCGCGTCGCGCGACGTCTCTACCGGAAGGCTCTCGTCATTTGGAATACGGCCGGGCTCCTGGATATCTTGTTTGTCGTCTTTACCGCGCTGCGGATCGGACTCAAAAATTGGGAAGCGATGAAACCATTGCGAGAGCTTCCGCTCAGTCTTTTGCCGACGTTTTTTGTGCCACTGATCATTGCTTCGCACGTTTTGATCTTTGTTCGATTTGCTACTCGTGGCAGGATCACGTCTTAATGAAACGCGTCATTGGCATCGGCGGAATTTTTTTCAAAGCTAACGATCCGGAGAAATTGGCCGCCTGGTACAAGGAACATCTCGGACTGAACGTAGAAGAATGGGGCGGAGTCAGTTTTCAGGAGGGCGCCGGCGCTGACCTCCAACCGAAACGACAATCACATATTGTTTGGTCGCCATTCGAGGCGAACACGAATTACTTCGCGCCGAGCGAGAAACCGTTCATGATTAATTATCGTGTGCACGATCTCGATGCGCTCCTGGCGCAACTGCGCAGCGAAGGCGTAGAGGTCGATCCAAAAACCGAGAAATCAGAGTTCGGTTATTTTGGTTGGATTATGGATCCCGAAGGCAACCGCATTGAGCTTTGGGAACCGCCGATAAAATAATCGGCCGTATTACCGCGCACTCGCTGAATGAAAACTCTCGGAATAATTGGCGGCCTTGGCCCCGAAAGTACGATCGATTATTACCAAAAAATCATCGCGCTTTATCGTGAGCGAAATCGCAACGGCAGTTATCCGGAGTTTATCATCAACAGTGTCGATCTAAAGAAAGGAAGGGATTTCATCGAGGCGAACGATCTCGACGGCGTTGCGAGATATTTGCTTAACGAAATACAAAAACTCGCGCGCGCGGGAGCGCATTTCGGATTGATCGCCGCCAACACCCCGCACATCGTCTTCGATGATGTCGCGCGCGCGTCGCCCATTCCGCTCATCAGCATCGTCGAGGCGACGTGCCAGGCCGCGAAAGCACGCGGGTTCAAGAACCTGGCCCTCTTCGGAACGCGATTCACCATGCAAGGCACTTTTTATCCGAAAGTCTTCTCGAAGGAGGGAATCAACCTCGTCATTCCAATTTTGACCAATCAGGACTACATCCACGATAAATATTTCACCGAACTGGTGGTTGGGAAATTTTTGCCCGAAACCCGCGCTAACCTGCTGGCGATTGTCGATGTCATGAAAGCAAAGAACAACATCGACGGCGTGATCCTCGCTGGAACGGAGCTGCCCTTGATCCT
>JALYUC010000154.1 GCA_030853965.1 Verrucomicrobiota bacterium
GCCCTGTTCCGAGCAATTTGTAATCGCAAGGCGGCTGCATCATAAAAGATCGCTACCGCGCGCACGCCGGTCTCTCGAATTAAATCGGGCAAATAGCTTAGCCGGCCGTCACGGTAGATATCTGGGACAAACAGGACATCACCGGGCTCAATCTTTATCCTGAGAGGGACCGACTGGCGAAAGAAAAGCCGTTGCAACTCCGCGATGGGGTGTTCGCCGCGCAAATCCGGTCGGGCTGTGCTATGCGGGAGAACGCAAAATGGGTCCTGTAGAATCTGCAATTCACGCTGGCCAAGCCTTTGATAGAGCTTCCCAAGCAGATTCCAAGAAATCGGCAATATTGGTTCGCGCTGACCGAGCTCGCGAAAAATGCTGCGGGTGGCGCGTTGAATTCCGGTGCTCTTAGCGGACTTGCACGAGCCGGTTACATCGAGATAAATCATTTAGCGCCGATCGGTTGCTTATTGAGTACCTTCGATCTCGCCACACGGAAACATGATTATATGATCATCGGCAAAGTCCGCGATGGTAGTGCGGCGGTTTTGAAATGTATCATTGATTTGGTCGCCGGCCGCAGCATCCAGTTCGCCAAGCTCGACAATTTGTCGGATTCAAGCCGATGAAAGCGGGGCGTATTGTCGTCGATGCTCGCGCCCTGCGAGGCGACCCAGGCGGGGTCGTTTCCTATACCGAAGCTCTCATCGAGCACCTGCCGACGCTTCTGCCGGAGGTGCCCATCGTACTTCTGCGTCATCCCCAAGCGCCGCGCGCTCTCTCACGGGCCCCCAACGTTACCGAATGGACTCTGGGCGGAAAACCAAATAGCCCATGGACTTACTTTCGCATGGGGTCCTGGCTCAATGCGCGGCTCAGCCCCGACGATCTCTTTCACGCTCCTTACCGAATCCTTCCTCAAGGACTCACTGCAAAAAGCGTGATTACCATTCACGACGTCATGCAAATAGTCTGCCCCAAGCTCGTCTTTCCCAATCGCATCATGCGCGCGTTTGTGCAGCCTTTTTGGTCGTCCGCCATCCGTAACGCTATTCGCCGGGCCAATCGGATACTGGCGGTCAGCAAGTATAGCGCGAACGACACCCTCCGCGTCGACGCGTCGTGCGCTTCGCGACTCCGCGTGACACTCAATGGAAAGTCGCCATCGTTCCGCCCGATTGGGAAAGCCGATGCCGAACGCCTAACCTCGTCCATTGTTCCTCTTGGGCAGCGCTTCTTCCTGGTTGTTGGCGGAGGTTATCCGAACAAGAATCACGTCGCGGCTGTCTCAGCCTTCGCCAAGGCCTTTCCACTTTCACAAGATATTCGCATGCTCGTCATTCAGCGCAGGCGAACACTGCCCAAAGAGCTTCGACAAATTCTCGGCCGCTTGCGACTCGATTCCCGGATACAAGTTCGAAGCGACGTTCGGAGTGAAGAGCTGGTAGCGCTTTATAATCGAGCCGAGGCGCTCGTGTTCCCGTCCCTCTATGAAGGATTTGGTTTGCCAGTTCTGGAGGCCATGGCGTGCGGGTGTCCTGTCTTATGTTCAAACGTAACGTCACTGCCCGAAGTGGCTGGAGACGCCGCGCTCTTCATCGAACCAAAAGACGACGACGCAATCGCGGCAGCAATGCGGCGTGTCATCGAAGACCAAAATCTCCGGCAATCGCTCTCAGAGCGGGGTGTTCAGCGTGCCGCCCTCTTTGACTGGCGAAAGATGGTCGTCCAAACAGTCCTCGCTTACCGCGAGATTGCGCCGTGGCTGCCCGACACCAGATTGGCCTGATGAAGCGTGTGTTTCTCACCGGGGCGAGTTCCGGAATTGGTCTTGCCATTGCGCATGCATTGGTCGCGCGCGGTCATGAAGTGTGGGGAACGTCGCGCGAGCTTAGCCGCGTTCAGGCAATCCCGCATTTACATCCGGTGCAACTTGATTTGCGCAGTCCTCGAAACATTGAAGAGAGTTTTACGCGGGCCTGGGCCGAATCGGGCGGACTTGACGTCGTCATCAACAACGCGGGCAGCGGACATTTTGGGCCGGCTGAAAATCTGACAACCGAGGCGGTGATCGATGAATTTCAAGTTCTCGTCTTCGCGCAGTTGCAGTTAACGCTGCTAGCGATGCGCAACATGCGCGGACGAGGAACGGGGTTGATCATCAATGTGACTTCACTCGCCTCACGATTGCCAGTTCCGTTCATGGCGGCGTATAACTCCGCCAAAGCCGCGATGGCTTCGTTCGCCATGTCGATCCAACTCGAGCTGCCGAAAACCGGAGTGCGGATTGTCGATCTTCAACCAGCCGACATTCGCACCGAGTTCAATGATTCGGTGGTGAAAACGGATCCGGCACGTTACGAAGACAAAGTCGCAAAGACATGGGCTGCGGTGGAACGAAATATGAGCGCCGCGCCGAAACCGCAATTGGTTGCCGATCGGGTGCTGCGCTTAATCGAGGAAACAAACCCGCCGCCCCTCCTCACCGTCGGCGGGGTTTTTCAAGCAAAGGTGGCGCCCTTGATCTTTCGCGTTCTGCCGCAACGGCTGCGCATCTGGGGGCTGCGAAAGTATTACGGAATATGAGCGCGATTCGCGAAGCCGTAATTTTGATGGCCGGATCGGGTTCGCGCCTTCGCAGCTCGCAGAAAACTCTGCCCAAACCACTAACGCCGGTTCTCGGGCGCCCGCTGATTTCTTACACATTCGAAGCGCTCACCCGTGCCGGGATTACAAAAATCCATGTAGTCGTCGGCTACGAAAGCGATCGACTAACCGCAGCCGTCACAGAATTAGCGTCGCCTGATCTTGAGCTTTCTTTCGTGCTCAATCCCGAATGGCAAAAACAAAATGGCATTTCGCTTCTGACGGTGGCGAAAAATGTCTCAGGCAATTTCGTTTTGACTATGAGCGATCACCTTTTCGACAGTGTGATTGTCGATCTACTGATGAAATTGGCAGAGCCAGGCGTTCTCAATCTCGCGGTCGACCGGAAGGTCTATTCCATTTTCGATTTGGGCGATGCGATGAAAGTTCAAACGCGAGATGATCTTGTCATCACGATCGGGAAAGATCTCCAGAAATATGACGCTATCGATACCGGTCTCTTTGTTTGTCCGCTCGAAATGTTTGCATATCTCGGGCGCGCAAAAGAAAACGGAGACTGCAGTCTCGCTGACGGCGTGCGGTTAATGGCCGCGGACAAAAAAGTCCGAGCGGTCGACATCGGCGATGCGTGGTGGCAAGACATTGATACCGTGGAGATGCTGCAACACGCCGAGAAGCACATGGCCGAAGAATCAAATACGAAACGTCTGACAAAGTAAGATGCCGGATGAATGCGTCATTCTGGCCGAGGGTCCGGGAGCGTTGGTCGAGTTGTGCGGAATTTCCACACTGGAACGATTGCTGCGCACCCTTCAGCGCTGCGGAATTACTCGCGCCACAATTCTCTCCACGACTCCGGCAGAGATTGCACAGCGGCTCGGCCAACCCTCGTGGGCGTGCGCAGATTTAGAATTCACCATTCACGAACGGCCCCCCGGTTCGACAACAGTGCAACAGATTGTCGATCTTTGGCCGGAGACCGCGGAGCGTGTCCTGGTGATTCAAGGAGATGTAGTCTTCGATATTCGTCTCGTCCGCGCGCTTCTGGCGAAAACTTCGTCCGCGACGCTGATCGACTCGGCGCCAGACAAATTCTGCGGTGCGGCGTTGCTTCAACGCGAGTGGGCTGCGGCCCGAAACGGTTCGATCGAGAGTGCGCTTATCGAAGGATTAAAACAGCATACTGTCGAAGCGTTGGATGTAGCGAACCAACCGCTCTATCATTCGGGACTGCGACGAAACCTGAAAGCATTTTGGTTTCCGGCACCTGCTGTTACGGATAAGAGAACTGCTGAGCGCATCCTGCTCGACTCGGTGCAGAAGGGTACGCTTGATTTTCCGGCGTGGATTCATGCCCCTATCGAAAAGTTCCTGCTCAAATACTTGTGCAGAACCTCGGTTACACCCAATCAATTGACGATCTCTTGGGCGTTCGCCGCTTTTCTAACGACATTCTTTTTTGCTGCGGGTCACTTGATCTGGGGAATCGTGCTGGCGCTGATCGTTGGCATCCTGGACGGTCTCGACGGCAAACAGGCGCGCATCAAAGTCGAAACGACGGCCGGCGGGAAGATCGAGCATCACTTGGATTCATTCTTTGATGTCGTCTGGCCAACGGCACTTGCCTATCACTTTTACGCATCAGGACAGCTGCCGACCGCTTTTTATTATTTGGCGGTACTGTTGATCGCCGAGGGAGTGGATGGAATCGCGAAAGCGATCATCTACTCTGCCTACGCGCGGTTGATGACCGCCCCCGGTTTGTTCGATCGCACGGTTCGTTTGATTGGCGGTCGCCGCAATATTTACATCTGGGTCCTGGTGGTGGCGGTACTTCTTGGAGCGCCAGCGAAGGCGTTGATCGTGATGGCGTGGTGGGAGGCAATCACCGCCGCGATCGATATTCCGCACGCGATTCGGGCGGCGTACTTGCGCCGAAAGACACCACACTAGACGAGGGATTTGCGGTAAATCCGATACTTCTTGTAGCGCGTCGCGCCGATCGCTTTGATGAAGCGATTGACCATGATATTATTTTCAAGAGTCATGCTCAGCTCGGCCGCGAAGCCGCACTTGACCATTCCTTCTTCCATCACGCGCAGCACAAGCATCTCCGATACGCCGAGCTTTCGAAATTGCGGCCGCACTCCCATCGCGATCAGCCGCGCCTTTTTTAACCGCCATTTGTAATAGAGGAGTTTGACCAGGCCGATCGGAATTCCGAACGTGGTCAACCGTCCGTTGATTTTCTGGAACGCAACATTGATATCCGGAAGACCGATGACGAAACCAATCGGTTCGCCATCGAGTTCGGCAACGGCGGTGAAGTCGCCGCGCAATAGTGGCTTCATTTCCTTAGTCAGGTGCGCGAACTCGGCCTCGGTAAACGGAACAAAGCCCCAGTTGTCGCGCCACGCCTCATTATAAATGCGGCGTAGTAGCACACTTTCCGCAGGCAGATTACGCATGTCGCCATGACGAATCGTGAAGCGCGCTCGCGACTGCAATCGACCAGCTAGTTTGCGCAAGCGCGCGGCCGCCGCGGTAGCGTCGCTGAACCACCAGGCATAAAAGTCGATCTCTTTGCCGAAGCCGCACTTCTCAATCAGCGTCGCGTAATAGGGAGGATTGTGGGCAGTCAAAAGCGTAGGTGGATACTCGAAGCCGTCGATCAAAAGCCCGCAGACGTAGTTGGTCGAATAATCGATCGGTCCGATTATTTCAGTGCGTCCTTTCCCGCTGATCCAGGCCGACGCGGCATCGAACAGTGCGGTCGCTACTTCGCCGTCATCAATTGATTCGAAGAGTCCAAAACAGCCAACATTGGAATGATGGAACGAATTATAATTCGGATCGTCGCTGGCCATGATCCGGCCGACGACTTCGCCTTGCCGCCGCGCAAGAAACAGAGCGGCGGCGCCGTGTTCATAAAAAGGATGCCGAGCGCGATTGAGGAACGCTTTACGTTCGATGATCAGCGGCGGGACCCAAGCCGGATCATTTTTGTAAATGCGCCAGGGAAACTTAATAAACGCGTTTCGCTCCCGACGCGCCTGAACTTGTGAAACTTCTACTTTTGCCACGGCAAACCGACGCTACGTGACGT
>JALYUC010000158.1 GCA_030853965.1 Verrucomicrobiota bacterium
AGTGATCGATGCCGCGACAAAGGTAACCGGTCGCAAGATCGACATCGTCGAAAAACCGCGCCGCCCCGGCGATCCGCCCCGGTTGATCGCTTCGTCTGAAAAGATCAAACGCGAACTTGGTTGGGAACCTCAGTTTCAATCGCTCGAAGCCATTTTGGAGAGCGCCTGGAAATGGCACGAGAAGTTTCCGCGCGGCTACGGCGATTAATTGGTAGGGGCGGTTCACCGAACCGCCCGTCTTTGTTCGCGATCGTGTTTGAAAATGAGGCGATGGAGGTCAATGGCCCCTACCAAGAGAAAAGCGCCCACGGAATTGCTTCCAAGGGCGCTTCTGAATTTGAGAACTATCGAGCGAGCTTTAAGGCTTGGTCGTAGTTGTCGTCGTGGTCGATTCTTTTTCAACCACCACCGGCTTGCTCAAAACTACTCTGGATACGACCATGCGGTCGCCTTCCTTGACGTAATAAACCGTCGCTGGCATGTCTGGGCGAACAGCCGACCAAGTCACTGTCCTACCTTCGGGGTCGAGGACGGTTGTACTCTTGGTGTAGTAATACTTCACCGGAGCGGTGTCGGTCGTGGTGCGGAAGGAAATGTAATCCGAGCCCGGCGTGTAAGCCGTGATCGTTCCTGCACTGGTGGTTGTTGACGATGCCGTCGTGGTTGTGCCCGTCACCGGGTTTGTGCTTGTGGTCGTGGTAGTGCTCTCCTGCTGCGCGAGCACTGTGCCTAGCGCGACCGCGCAAGCCGCTCCCGTGGTCAAGATTTTCATTAATCTGGTTTGTTTCATGTTTGTCCTTTGCTTTGGTTAAACGGATGCTCTCCGTCGTGAATCTATCGGACTCCGTCCAGCGGGAGTTTATTCAATCTCACCATCTTTTCGTAAACTCCACGCCCTGTGGTTGCCTCTTGATGTAACGGATATGCAAACTTTGCCCGGCTTCCGTGATTTTCTGCCGATTGACTGTGCGGCACGGAATTACATTTTCGCGAAATGGCGCGAGGTCGCGCGCCGCTACGGCTTCGTCGAATGGGAAGGCCCCGTCCTCGAACCCACTGAGCTCTACCAGAAAAAAAGCGGCGCGGAAATCGTCGGCCAACTTTTCAATTTCATCGACAAAGGCGAGCGCGAGGTCGCGTTGCGTCCTGAGCTCACGCCCACGCTCGCTCGCGTCGTCGCCGCGCAAGAACGCAATTTCAAAAAGCCGCTCAAATGGTTTTCCATCGGACAGTTTTTCCGTTACGAAAAGCAGCAGCGCGGCCGGCTGCGCGAACATTTCCAGCTCAACTGCGACATTATCGGTGAAGATGCGCCCGGAGCGGATGTCGAGCTAATCGCCGTCTGCATCGACCTCTTGCGCGCTTTCGGTTTTACCGAGAAAGATTTTGTGATTCGTGTCAGCGACCGGGAATTTTGGACCGATTTTTTTCGGCAACAGAATATTCCGCCCGAGCGGTGGGACGAACTGCTGCAAATTATCGATAAGTCGGAGCGTGAACCGCGCGAAAAAACTACCGAAAAGCTCGGCCCGCTCGCAGATCCGGTATTCAAGATTTTGAGCGAAGGCGGCAAAAGCGAAAGACTTGAGCGCTTAGTCGAGGGGTTGCTTGTTCGAGGACTCGCCGATTTTGTCGATGTCGATGTGCGGATCGTGCGCGGCCTTGCCTATTACACCGGCACGGTATTCGAGGTGTTCGATCGCGCTGGAAAACTGCGCGCCGTCGCTGGGGGTGGCCGCTATGATCATTTGATCGAACAGCTGAGCGATGGCGCCGTGAAAATGCCGGCGCTCGGCTTCGCCATGGGTGATGTTGTGCTTGGGGAATTAATTCGTGAGCGCGGCCCCGCGCGCGAGAGGATGGAAGCGGCCGTTCGCGACGAGCAAAAGATCGACATTTACGTTGTCATCGCGAAAGAAGAACGCCGCGCCGATGCATTGTCGCAGATTCAACAGCTTCGCGGTCGAGGTTATCGCGTTGATTACCCGCTCACCGCCGCAAAGGTCGGCAAACAATTTCAGAACGCAGAAGATTCCGGCGCCACCATCGCTCTTCTTTACGGAGACGAATGGCCGCAAGTTAAAGTAAAGACGCTAGCCACACGCGAAGAGACGTTGATCGATCAGTCCTCACTGCTGGACAGCATCGCAAAATTCATTTCCGCTCCCGCTTAATTATGTTCCGGACGCACGACTGCAATTCTCTTCGCAAGATCGACATCGGCAAGGAAGTCACGCTGGCCGGTTGGGTGCACGTCTCACGCGATCATGGCGGCGTTATCTTTATTGATCTACGCGATCGTGAAGGATTGACGCAAGTGGTGTTTCGCCCGGAAGAAAATGCGGAGGTAGCGAAGCAAGCGCACGCTCTGCGCAGCGAGGATGTGATTCAAGTCACCGGCCCGGTCGCGGCGCGAGTGTCGGGAACAGAAAATCCAAAACTGCCGACGGGCGACATCGAAGTCGTCCCGCACGCCTTACACGTTTTGAATCGCGCGGATGATTTGCCCTTCGCGATGGATGCCGACATTCACAACGAAGATCTGCGGCTGACGTATCGCTATTACGATCTGCGCCGCCCACAGCTCGCGCGCAATCTGCGGTTGCGGCACAAAGTTGCTAAAGCGACGCGCGATTATCTCGACAGCCAGGGTTACATCGAAGTTGAGACTCCGATTCTTTCCAAAAGCACCCCGGAAGGTGCGCGCGATTTCCTAGTCCCAAGCCGGCTCACGCCCGGAAAATTCTACGCGCTTCCGCAAGCGCCCCAGCAATACAAACAATTGCTCATGGTCGGCGGCGTAGAGAAATATTTTCAGATTGCGAAATGTTTTCGCGACGAAGATCTGCGGGCCGATCGGCAACCGGAATTCACGCAGATCGACATCGAAGCGTCTTTTGTCGAAGCCAACGATATCTTTACGCTGACGGAGGGAATGTTGGCCGCCGTCTTCAAGGCCGCGCGCAATATCGACATCAAAACGCCGTTCGATCGGTTCACCTATCGTGAAGCGGTCAGTCGCTACGGCAGCGACAAGCCCGATCGCCGTTTCGAAATGGAACTTGTCGATCTTGGAGAAGATTTTCGGGCGAGCAGCTTCAAAGTTTTCCGCGGCGCGATTGATTCGGGTGGAGTAGTCAAAGCAATCAATGCGAAACGTTTTGCCAGTCTTACCATCGGCCAGAGCGATGAGCTGACGGAAATTGCCAAGACGTTTGGCGCAAAGGGCCTCGCCTTTATCAAGATCGAAAACGGTGAATGGAAATCGCCGATCGTGAAATTCTTCTCCGACGCGGAGAAGAAGGCATTGCAGTCGAAACTAAAGATCGAGGAAGGCGATCTCATTTTGTTCGCGGCAGACAAATGGGAGATTGCCTGCGAAGTGCTCGGCCGCATCCGGTTGCGGATCGCGGAATACCAGAAGCTCATAGGCGACAGCGACCAGCTCGATTTCCTTTGGGTGACGGATTTTCCGCTGCTGCAATGGAGCGCGGAAGAAAACAAATGGAACGCGGTGCATCATCCGTTCACGCGGCCGAAAGCCGAAGACATGCCGCTGCTCAACGAGAAGAAATTCGCGGAGATCAGGGCCGAAGCCTACGACGTTGTCTTAAACGGAGTTGAGATTGGTGGCGGCAGTCTGCGAATTCATGAGCCCAATTTGCAGGACAAAATGTTCGAAGTGCTTGGCATGAACGCGCAAGATCGACAATCGATGTTCGGCCATTTGCTGCGCGCATTTAAGCTGGGCGCGCCTCCGCACGGCGGCATTGCGCTCGGGCTCGATCGTCTCGTCA
>JALYUC010000164.1 GCA_030853965.1 Verrucomicrobiota bacterium
GACTCGTCCTGTGGCGAGATCAACACGCAATTTTCTTTACAACCGAGCCAACGGTTGGGCAGTTTCAGCGACGTGAGAAGTTGTCTCGCGCTCTGCTTCTTTCTCGCTGCGCCCGGTCTTGTCACTGCGCAAGAACAGGAGCGCAAACTGGTCGATCGTTTGCTCAGGCCTGACACAAGCCTGCAGAATCCCTCGCAGGATAAAAAATTCATTGCCGATGGGGCGCCGATCGACAAGCGCGCACCCGTCGGAACGTTTTACTTGCAGCAAAAGCCGAAGCCGAAAGGATTCTCGGGCGGCGCACGCGATTTTCCGACACAGCGCATGAGTCCGCCATCATTTATCGGCAGTTCCGGTCCGAAAAAGTTTTCTTCGATCCCAGCGGCCAGCGATTCGCGGCGAGTGTTTTCCACTTCGAGGGCAACCGATGTCAAACCAGTACACGATGCCAAGAAAATGACGAGCACGCGCGATTTCTCCGGCTCTCGCCCGTTTCTGGATCGCGGGAAGAGCCAGAAGTCTCTCGACCAAGAGAAACCTTCGCTGACGATCGAGCAGGTACGTGAGTTACTGAATAAAAATAAATAGCGCGCGCTGTAGAGGCGGCTGTCCTCAGCCGCGGTCGCGTTGAAACCTTTGCCGCCGGGGACGGCGGCCGCTACAGTCTGGCGTCATGCAACCGGATGAAGCGCTGGCACTGCTAAGAAAAGGCGCGGCCCAAATCATTAGCGGGCAGGAGCTGCGCGATAAACTCGCGGATGGGCGGCCGCTGCGCGTCAAACTCGGTGTCGATCCAACGACTTCGGATATTCACCTCGGCCACAGCGTTGTTCTAAAAAAACTACGCCAGTTTCAAGATCTCGGCCATCAGGCCGTGCTTATTATCGGCGACTTCACCGGCATGATCGGCGATCCAAGCGGCCGTTCTGCGACTCGCCCGCAATTGACGCGCGAAGAAGTGATGGCGAATGCCAAAACTTATCGCGAGCAGGCCTTCAAAATTCTCGACCCAGCGCGAACTGAAACTGTTTTCAACGGAGATTGGTTTCGGAAGATGAATTTTGAGGATGTTATCCGCCTCAACAGCCGCGTGACGCTGCAGCAGATGCTACAACGAGAAGATTTTCACGAGCGAATTGCAAAGCAGCAGGCAATCCGTGCCCACGAAATTCAGTATCCAATCATGCAAGGCTGGGATTCAGTCATGGTGAAAGCCGACGTCGAACTCGGTGGCACCGATCAGCTTTTCAATATTCTGGTCGGGCGCGATTTCCAAAAGGAAGAGAGCATGCCGCAACAGGTCGTTTTCCTTCTTCCCATTCTCGAAGGCCTCGACGGCTCGCAGAAGATGAGTAAAAGCCTCGGTAATTTTATTGGTATTAATGAACCGGCTTCAGAAATGTTCGGAAAGTTAATGAGCATCTCCGACGATCTGATGGCGCGCTATTACCCCGTACTTCTCGACCGTCCCTTGTCGAAGGAAGCACACCCGCTCGAAGAGAAGAAACAGCTCGCGTTCGAAATTGTGCAGACTTACCACTCCGCCGCGGAGGCAAAAAAAACGCTCGAAGAATGGAACACGCGTTTCAGCGAAAAGCGTCTGTCCGCCGCCGAGTTGCCTCAGTTTGCACCGCAAGCCGGAGATATTGTGGCCACAGTGGTTAGCGCTTATTCGTCAGCTTTCGGTGTCACGAAATCGCGGGCGGAGGCGCGACGCCTCATTGAGCAGGGCAGTGTGCAACTCGACGGGAAGAAAATCGTCGATCCAACGACTACGGTTCGTCTTCGGCGAGGGCAGGTTTTGCGTCTCGACAAGACCCGCGCGGTGCGCATCACCGAAAAATAAAACAAAAGAGCACGAAGCCTTTCCGCTTCGTGCTCTTTGCAAGATTAGATTGTCGATCTTACGCAGTTGCCGTTTCGAACATCGGCAAGATCGGCATGTGTTCGACGTACGGGATTGCGATTCCTTCGAAGTGCGCGCGGATGCAGCGCAGTTCGGAAGTCACGAATGCGTCCACAAAGTGCAAACACCGGTCGAGCCACGCGAACATTTTATTTTTGATTTCGTAATGCACCGCGAGCGTGACTTCGGTGCAGTTCGGCCTGATCTCGGTGAAATCCACCAAGCCCATCAAATCAATGTTGCCGCCGACTGATTCAAACGCGCATTCTTGCGGCGAGTCGCTGTCGACTGCCAGAAGGACGGTGTGCGCTTGAAAACCA
Source organism: Verrucomicrobiota bacterium (assembly GCA_030853965.1). Classification (GTDB taxonomy): domain Bacteria; phylum Verrucomicrobiota; class Verrucomicrobiia; order Chthoniobacterales; family UBA10450; genus JALYUC01. The sequence goes on from JALYUC010000164.1 coordinate 2,227, forward strand.
AACGGCCCACGGAAGCTGAAATCCACCGTCTTTGAGGAGGTGACGGTGGCTTTTGTCACCATAAGAAACTGTCTACGGTAAGATTGAATACTGGCCAGACGCGCCTTGCACTCGGCGAGCGACTGACTCATATGAAGCGTTTTTTCTAGAAGCATATTATATATAAGTAGGGTTGTTGCCCGATCTTAAGCAGCGGCGGTGCCACTCGAGTTTGCCTAGGGAGAGCGGCCTAGGCGATGAGTTTTGTGTAACGATTATTTACACTTGTGTCTACTCCCGAGACACAATCCTCGTACAACGGAATCGAGAATCAACCTCCAATCGGACGGCAATTCAGCCCATATTTTCGTCGTGTTAGGCTGCCCGGGCGCGTTCTGCTTCGATCGCCTGCATCATCGAACGGAAAATTTTCGTGCCGTCCGCGCTCCCCAGGCGCGCATCGGATGCACGGTCCGGGTGCGGCATCAACCCGAAGACATTTCGCTCACGGTTGCAAATGCCGGCGATGTTTTCGATCGAGCCGTTCGGATTCGCTTCCGGATCGATTCGCCCACTCGAATCCGTATACCGAAGGATCACTTGTCGATGTACGTTTAAATCGCGAAGCGTTTCTGCATCGGCGAAGTAGCACCCTTCGCCATGTGCGATGGGTAATCGCAAAAGCGTTCCTTCGGGGCAGCCGTGGGTAAATGCCGAATCGGGAACTTCCACGCGCAACGTGACCATATCGCAGACGAAGCGCAGCGATCGATTGCGCACGAGCGCACCGGGCAGGAGACCGGCTTCGCAAAGTATCTGGAAACCGTTGCATGTACCCAGCACGAGCTTGCCGGCGCGCGCGTCGCTTTTTACCGCTTGCATGATCGGCGAAAAACGCGCGATTGCACCGCAACGCAGATAATCGCCATAGGCAAATCCGCCCGGCAATACGATCGCGTCGAAACCGCGCAACGATGCCTCCTTGTGCCAGACATAATCCGCACGCAATCCCTCAATGCCGTCAATCGCCGCGATACAGTCCTGATCGCAATTTGATCCGGGAAACTGAATGACGGCAAATTTCATGTCGATCTAAGGCGCACGGCGCTGCTCTTCGTGGTAATCATTTACGACGAGGCAAGCATGGATAATTCCAGGTATCCAGCCGAGCAAAGTCAAAATGAGACTGAGGAAAAAACTCGCGATGCGTCCGGTCATCAACACCGCGAGCGGCGGAAGCACGATGCAGAAGAAATATCGTAACGCTTTCATTTCTTCTTTCTGACTTCTGACTTCTGACTTCCGAACTCTGATTTTTGCAGTTCGTAATCTTCAATAACCGGATTCGAAAGCAGATCGCGACACAGTCCGTGCAGCCGCTGGTCAAGATCGACATCTTCTCCTTCGACATCGATCTCCAGATATTTACCGATGCGCACGGAACGCACTTCCGGCATTCCCAGATGCTTCATAGCGTCGCGGACCGCATTTCCCTGCGGATCAAGGATAGCTTCCTTCGGCTTCACGATGACGTTGACTTTCATGGTTCAATATTGACCGGCTTAGGCGCGCAACAAGCGCAATTCAAGTTGATTAAGTCTTCAGCTTTTCTTAATAATAGCGCGTCAGAAAACGACGTGAAATCCCCCGCCATTACGGCTTCATTTTTATTTCTACCAACGCTCGCGAACCTCGCCTTTGTGTGAAGAACTGTGAACTCCGATTAGGTCGGCGCCATCAAACAGGCCAGGAAGGCGTATGGCTACGCTGCGCAATCGTCATCTGGTTCTTTGCTTGCTGGCCTGTGAGCGCGGGTTTCTACGTCAACACCGTCTCGCCCGGAAGTGTCCCATGGCCAGGTGGAGTGGTGCCCTACGTCATCGACCCGGCGTTGAGCCCGGCGCAGCGGCAGACTTATCTCAATGGATTACGCGAATGGGAACTTGCCGCGAATGTGCAATTCATCCCGCGAACGACTCAGACGCAGTACATCCTTTTCAAATACAATCCCGCCGGACCGAACAGCGTTTCCGGAAGCAATCCACAAATCGTCGCGATCAATGCCCTGACCCGCGGCCAAATCTGCCACGAGATGGGTCACTCCTTCGGATTGCTGCACGAGCATGCGCGGGGGGACCAGGCCACTTATGTCAAGGTTCTCACCGCGAATATCACTTCGGGCAATCAATCCTGGTTTGATATTGACCCCAACGGCACGGCGCAGGGTCCTTATGACTTCGAATCAGTCATGCATTCTTCCCGGGATCGATTTTCCATACAGCCTGGGGTGCTTGACACGCTTGAAGCG
>JALYUC010000171.1 GCA_030853965.1 Verrucomicrobiota bacterium
CGGACCGGCCGATCATAGTTGGCGAGACATCGGTTCGCACCACGGCGCCGCTCAAGGATGGCGATACCATCCGGATCGACATCGGACAATTTCTGCGGTGCAATTTTTCCGAGCGAATCATCGAGGAAGAACGCAACATTATCCGCAACCTCGAGGTGGGCGAGGTCACGCATCGCTTCGGCAACAACGAAACAGGGCTGGAGGGCATCTCCTTTGCTATCAATCGCGGAGAGCTGGTCTGCGTCATGGGGCGAGCGGTTCCGGAAAAAGCACCATGCTGAAGGTGTTGGCCGGACAATTGCAGCCTACCAGTGGCCAGGTTTTTCTAAACGGTCAATCGCTTTATCCGCACCTCGACGATCTTAAGCGCTATATCAGTTACATCCCGCAGGAGGATGCTTTCGATGAACATCTGACGATCGGCGAAAACCTGCTCTTCGCTGCGGCGATCCGGTCACCGCACTTGTCGCGGCGTGATCGGACGCGCCGCTTCGAAGGCAAACTGCTCGAACTGGGCTTGGGCGAACGCCGCGACGCGGTGGTGGGCAGTGCAGTGAAGAAGACGTTAAGCGGGGGCGAACGCAAACGCCTCAATATCGGCCTCGATATGATCGGAATGTCGGACGTTTATCTTTTCGACGAACCAACTTCCGGCCTTTCGTCAAAGGATTCCGAGCACGTCATCGAGATCATCCGGAGCATGGCGCATAACAAGATCATTATCGTCACCATCCACCAGCCGAGTTCGAAGCTTTTCCAGATGTTTCACAAAGCAATCCTGCTCGACAAAGGCGGGCGCCTGGTGTTTTTCGGCACACCCTCCGACATGTTGCGCTACTTTGCCGAAGCGGAGCATCAACACCAATTCGGCGCCGAGCTGGGCGCGTGCCCATCATGCGGAACAACGCGTCCGGAATTCATTTTCGATGTTTTGGAAACGCCGCTGCGCGATCTGAGCGGCGACATCATTTACGAAGAAAATAGCCGCGGCCAACTGGTGGCCGCGCGCCGTTATTCGCCGGAATTCTGGCGCGATAAGTACGAGGCATTTCGCCTCATCCAGGACGTCAAGCAAGTCTCGCTGCGCAAAGAACCGCTCGTGACTGCGCCGGCGGTGGCAGCGCAGAGAAAGCGCACCCCAATTCGGTGGCACGACGAGTGGACGCAGTTTCGCACACTCTTGCGGCGGTCATTCCTTAGCAAACTGCGCAATCGCGCCAATGTCATTATAACCCTCGGCGTCGCGCCGGTGTTGGCTCTGCTCATCGCGACCATTCTCCGTTACTCGGACAGCGGAAAATACGATTTCGCGTCCGCGTATCATATTCCGACGTTTCTATTTCTCAGCTTGATCGTGGCGATGTTCCTCGGTCTGACCAATAGTGCCGATGACATCATTCGTGATCGTGTCGTCTTGCAGCGCGAGCGCAACCTCAATGTGCGTCTGCCATATTACGTAATTTCGAAAACGCTTACCCTTGCCATCTTCGCCCTCATTCAATGCGTGCTTTTTGTCTTGATCGGCAATTACGTCCTGCAAATCCGGGGGATGTTTTGGATATACCTGGCCGTCTTGTTCATGACTGCCATGGGCGGCATTTCGCTTGGCCTCGTCATTTCTTCGCTGGTGGCTGATCCGAAGACGGCAGCCAACATCGTTCCGCTCGTCCTTATTCCGCAGATCATCATGGGTGGCGCGCTCATCAAGTACGAGGACATGAACCGCAATCTCGTCCTGGTTTACGCGCTGACGCATTGGTTCAAGGAGCATCCGACAAAAGACCATAGCAAAAAGATGGACAGCAAATTGCAGGTACCGTTCGTCTGCCAGTTTATTGCCATGCGCTGGTCGTACGAGGAACTTGTTGTCGGGCAGGCGAAGCTCAACCCGCTAACAGGGCGGCAGGACCGAGCCCAGCGCGAGATTGACCGCATTGTTGCAAAAAAGACACAGGATGCCGCGGAAAGTAAGCGACTCGATGATTTAAAAGAAACTCTGGCGGTGCTTTCAGGCCTGGAAGCGAAAACGCCGCATGACCTCGATCATTATCTCGGCCTGATCGATCAGGTGCTCGCTCACAAACGGCCTTTCGATCGCAAGCTCTTCAAGGACGCGGTCGGCGCCGTCACGGCCGAGCAATTGTACGTCAACCAAAAAATCTCCGATCTGATTTCAAACGCGGAAATGGAACAAACTGATTATCGTCGAGGCGGCCGGCCGAATGTTTTCTTTGGCGCGGAGAAACGTTATTTGGGCATGAAGGTGAACATTTTCGTGTTTAACACGATTGTGCTGATTGGATCGACATTGGGGTTACTCGGTCTGCTCCACTGGATTTTGCGTCGGCAACTGGAAGTTCGAAGAAGTAAGAGCTGATTCGGACATGCTTTAGCGATTGTCATTCCGAGCGAAGTCGAGGAATCTCTCATTCGAGAGGAAACGCACACTTCGAACCACGCGGCAGGTTAATTAGAATAGAGGCAACCTAATGTGAGGTCCCCTCGCTCCACTCGGGATGACAGCGTTTTGGGCGGGAAGGGAAATTTATTTATGAGCAAAAAGAAAAGTGAAACACGATTGATCGTCGCCGCCAGCGAACACGACGCCGACATGCTGTATGCCACGAGATTTTTCGCCCCGGATCCGTTCATTTTTCTCGAACAGAAGGGCAAGCGCACACTCGTCTTGAGCGACTTGGAAATTGATCGGGGCCGCAAACAGGCTAAGGCCGATGAGTTCGTTTCATTTAGTGCCCTCGAGCGAGACGTGCAGGGAAAGGAGAAAACCACGCCATCCTACGAAAAAGTGCTGGCTCATTTTCTCGGCAGGCGCGGTGTAAGATCGACAATCGTTCCGGCGAATTTCCCGCTCGGTTACGCCCGAGAA
>JALYUC010000174.1 GCA_030853965.1 Verrucomicrobiota bacterium
GCGACACAACTCCCTTGTCGATTCTGATCTTGCCGAAAACGACCGAATATTGTTTTGCGAGTGCTTCGCCGCCTCCTTCCAGATAATTTAAAATTCGGTCGAACTCCGCGCGGGTCAGTTCGCGAAACGGATACGCGCTTCTGACAAGCGCGAAAATTTCGTCCGCGGAGATGGAGCCGGCGGCGACCATGCCAACGTTATGCTGGGCTACGACATCGAACGGTTTTTGCTGAACGCGGATCGGATCGAGCGCTCGTTCCCGCACCAACTTTGCCGTGACTGTAGCTTCCACCAGATCGCTTACGTTGGTTGCGACAAGCACTCCGTGACTGGTGCGGTTGAGCGAATGACCGGAGCGACCGATGCGCTGGATAGCGCGTGAAACACCTTTTGGCGTCGCCACCATCACGACAAGATCGACGGCGCCGATGTCGATGCCCAGCTCGAGACTGGTCGAACATACAACGGCGCGCAGTTCGCCGTTCTTCAGGCGGTCTTCGACTTCCAATCGGATACTGCGATCGAGCGAAGCGTGATGCGTTTCGATTTGATCGGACAACTCCGGCAAAAGTTCTTTTAATCTCAATCCGATTTGCTCCGCGGCAGACCGAACATTTGTGAAAACGAGCACCGATTGCTGCCGTCGAATCAAGTCAGCCAGTTCCGCGTAAAGCCGCACACCAGTGTAACCGGCCGGCGGATACGGATCGCGCCGAATTGGCGAGAAAACTTCGACGATCGCTTTCTTTTCGGCCGGTGCTTCCGCGATTCGGCATGGTCGATCTTTACCGACCAAAAAACGTGATAGCACGTCGACCGGCGCAGCAGTCGCTGACAGGCCGATCCGGCAAACATTGTCCGAACGTTGGTTGTCGATCTTGCGCAGTCGCTCGAGACGTTCGAGCGAAATCGTCAGGTCTGCGCCGCGTTTGTTTCCGGCGAAGGAGTGGAGTTCATCCACAATGACGAACCGGCACCGGTGAAGATGCGTCGTATAACTTTCCTGCGCGAGCATAACGGCGAGGCTCTCGGGCGTCGTAACCAGAAACTCTGCGCCTTGCTGTCGAAATTTCGCGCGGTCGGTTGGCGTCGTGTCGCCGGTCCGCAAATGCACGCGCAACTTCTTCTCCATCGACATGCCGGCTATTGGAGAGCGCAAATTTTTCTCGATGTCGTAGGCGAGCGCGCGTAGAGGCGAGACGTAGATGCATTGCACGCCTTCGACCGCTTCGTTGTTGTCGATCTTGCGCAACAGATAATCGAAGACGCCGAGAAATCCGGCGAGCGTTTTACCGCTGCCCGTAGGAGAAGTCAGCAAAATCGATTGTCGACCTAGAATCGCCGGCACGCACAACAGCTGCGCCTGCGTGAAGCTCGGATAGGTTTCACGAAACCAGCGCTGCAAACGGGGGTGGAGCCGCTTGGAGAGTTGCCTTGGTTCTGTAGCCGTTTGCGCGAGCATTCGGCAATTTGTCGAACGCAACCGCGCGGTCTAGCTCTGGGGGTTCACGGGAAAGTGTTTGTTCTTCAATTTTTCCGGGACTCGTTTGGTTTGTTCAAACTCGATTTGTTCGGTCGCTTTACCCAAAGCTTCGTAGGCTTCGCGACTTTTCGTCGCCCGGCACATGTAGGCGGTGGCGTGGGCGAGCGGAATGCGCGCTTCCGGAAGCCCCACAAATTCCACGGCTTGTTGGGTGGCGATGGCCAGCGGTAATGCTTCTGGATCAGCAAGACCGACGTCTTCGCTGGCGAAGATGACAATGCGCCGCGCAATAAATCGAAAGTCCTCACCGGCGTGTAACATTTTTGCGAGCCAGTAGATCGCGCCTTTTTCATCGGATGCGCGCATGCTCTTGATGAAAGCGCTGATTGTATCGTAATGCGCGTCGCCCTTCTTATCGTAGACGACGGCTTTTTGCTGAATGCTTTCCTCAGCAACGGCAAGAGTGAAGTGAATAGTGCCGCGCGAATCCGGCGGCGTAGTCAGCACGCCAATTTCAAGCGCGTTCAAGGCTTTGCGCGCATCGCCGTCGCTCAGCTTCGCCAGATGCCGGCGAGCGTCATTGTCGATCTTAACTTTGTAGTTCCCCAAGCCGCGCTCTTTATCGGCCAACGCGCGATCGATCAATTCTTCCAACTGTTCAACATGCAAGGGCTCGAGCTGAAAAACCTGTGAGCGGGAGACGAGGGCGCTATTGACGTAGAAAAACGGATTGTAAGTGGTCGCGCCAATTAATCTCAGATTTCCGCTTTCGACGTCCGGCAATAAAATGTCCTGCTGCGCTTTGTTGAAGTGATGGATCTCGTCGATAAAAGCGATGGTTTTCTTTCCCGACGTGCGCGTCCGATTAGTCGCCGCGGCAATGACGCGGCGCATTTCGGCCACATTACTTTCCACGCCGCTAAGCCGAATGAATTTGGAATGCGTGATTTCCGCGATGACGTAGGCAAGCGTAGTTTTCCCTGTTCCAGGCGGACCGGAAAAGATTACCGACGGCAAACGATCGGCTTCGATCGCGCGCCGCAGAAGCTTTCCGGGAGCGAGAATATGCTCCTGGCCGACGAACTCTTCGAGCTTGCGCGGCCGCATCCGAGTGGCCAGTGGCGCGTTGCCATCGATCCTGGCAAGATCGACATCTTCCTCCTGTTCGCTGAAAAGATCGTGCACGAGAAAAAATACGGCGCGTGCGCGGGATGTGCATCTGATTTCGAATTGAGTCCGAGGGCCGATTCCGCCTAGTCTCATCGCCGGCTTCATGAAGTTGCTGAATGCGCCGCGTCAGCCATTCGTCGGCCTCGCAATTGCCGCCGCAGTGGGAATCATCTTTGCCGATTTCGGTTGGATCCCGAAATCCGCGCTCCCTGCCGTGGGAATCCTGGTGCTAATCACCGCGATCGTGCTGTTGGGATGGCCGCGATTGATTCTGATCTACCTGCTTGTCAGCTGCGTTTTTTTTGTCCTCCACAGCTTCCGATTCCAAGAGAGTGAAGGTTTGTGGCTAGCGTCCCGACTGGGGAATCGTTTGCGAGTGGTTCTCGCGACTGGGTCAGTCGTGAGCGAACCAAAGGTAGCAC
>JALYUC010000177.1 GCA_030853965.1 Verrucomicrobiota bacterium
TTCCGGTTGCCACGCACATTTGAGTAAGAAATTTCCTGCGCCTGCACATGCGCATGCAACTTTTCCTGGCGATACTCGAGGCGCACGGTCAAATCCGCCGGTCGGCGGGCGCGCCAGAAGAAATCCAGATAATCGCCGAAACGCTGATGTTGATCGAGCTTGGTCACGGCTCCGAAAAGCCGATATTGCCGCTCAAAGGTGATCGACGCCTCCTGAACAACACTGGTCGATTTTGAAGAAGCCGCCGCATTCGATGTTTGCTCTCCCTTTTTTGTAACATGCTCTTTCGCCGCCGGAGCTTTCTCACTCAGAAAGAAGAGCTTCGTTTTGCGAAACTGAAAGTCGCGATCCAGCGCGACAGGAACCGGCGTCACCTTTTCGAGCAATCTTGGTTCCTCCGCAGCGCCAGCCAGGCCAGCACCCAAGAACATCAGAACCATCGCGGTGACGACGCATTTCACGACTTTATGAAAACGGGTCGCGCATGGCCTGTCAATGCGCGCGAAATCTGTAGCCACGGCGCTCTGTCGCCGTGCCGCCGAAGATTGCGCCCCGACAGAGCGGGGCGGCTACAGTACCCGGATTGGCGCGGGAAAGAGCGCGCGTAAATTGATGTGTGATCAATGTTCGTTATGAGCGCGGCGTTTATTTGCCCGAACCGGATTTGTGGCTCGATCCGTGGGATGCGAAGCGATTTGCCTTCGTATCACACGCCCATAGCGATCACATCGCGCCGCACGACGAGATCATCGTCTCGGAGCGGACGGCGCGGCTCATGCAAGCCCGCATGCCGGGCAAACGTAACGAGCACATCCTGCCATTCGGCGAGCGTCGGCTGGTGCACGATGTCGATGTAACGCTGTTGGCGGCCGGACACATCTTTGGTTCCGCGCAAATTTTCCTGCAAGGTGAACACGATTCGCTGCTTTACACCGGCGATTTTAAACTGCGTCAGGGCAAATCTGCCGAAGCGGCGCAATGGACGCAAGCCGACACGCTCATCATGGAAACCACCTACGGTTTACCGCGCTATCGATTGCCCCCCACCGAACAGGTGGTCAACCAAATCGTTGCCTTCTGCCGCGAATCTCTCGACGAAGGCGCAACCCCGGTATTGCTCGGTTATTCCCTCGGCAAAGCGCAGGAGGTGCTTTGTTCGCTCACCGGCGCGGGACTTACGCCAATGTTGCACGGCTCCGTCTATCAAATGACGCGCATCTACGAACAGTTCGGTCAATCGTTTTGTGAATACGTGCGCTACAACGCGAACGAAGTCGCAGGCAAGGTTCTCATTTGTCCGCCGAGCGCGAATCGTTCGCGCATGCTTGAAAAAATTCCGCGTAAACGCGTTGCCATGATCAGTGGCTGGGCGATCGATCCGAATGCAATTTACCGGTATCAAGTCGATGCTGCGTTTCCGCTTTCCGATCACGCCGATTACACCGACCTGGTACGTTATGTCGATCTTGTGCAGCCGAAGCGCGTGCTTACGCTGCACGGATTTGCGGCTGAATTTGCCCGGGACTTACGCGACCGCGGCATCGAAGCGTGGGCGTTGAGCGAACAGAACCAGCTGGAACTTGGGCTACAAAAAAGTGTAGAGGCGGGCGTGTCGCCCGCGAAACGAAAGATTGCGGCTGACACAGCCGCCACTACACCGTCGGAATTCCGTGCTTTTGCGAGCGTCGGCGAAGCGATCGCCGTCACCCCGGCCAAGCTGGAAAAGGTTCGGTTGCTCGCCGATTACTTGCGCACGCTCAACGCTGATCAACTTCCGCTCGCGGCGATTTACTTCACAGGAAAAGCATTCGGGCAAAGCGACCTGCGTACTCTGCAAGTGGGCGGCTCAATCATTTACCGTTCGATTATGAGCGCCGCGAAATTAAGCGACGCGGAATTTCGTCGGATCGCGCATAGCCATGGCGATGCTGGCAAAACGGCCTTCGAAGCGCTCGACGGTCGCACGGTTTCTAAGCCTTTCACTATTTTGCAGTCGAAAGAATTCTTCGAACAGTTGCACAAAACGCGCGGGCCGATCGCCAAAACCGAACTGCTCCAATCACGGCTGCAAAAACTTTCTGCGCGCGAAGGTCAATATGTTGTTAAAATTCTGACCGGCGATTTGCGCATCGGGTTACGCGAAGGGCTGGTCGAGGAAGCGATTGCCAGCGCCTTTGACGTACCGCTCGACGATGTGAAAGAAGCGAACATGCTCCTCGGCGACATTGGCGCGGCCGCGCTGCTCGCGTCGCGACGGGAACTGCATCGCGCAGAATTGTCGATCTTTCGTCCGATCAAATGCATGCTGGCAAGTCCCGAACCGACGGCGGAAGCGATCTGGGAGAGGTTTGTCGATGAAAAATCTCGAAGCGTTGTTTATGTCGAAGATAAATTCGATGGCATTCGCGCGCAGCTGCATCGCAACGCTGAGCGCGTGGAAATCTTTTCGCGCGATCTCAAGCGCATCACCGATCAATTTCCAGAAGTGGCCGAGCAGGCACGTAAGTTCGACGTCGATCTTATTCTCGATGGCGAGATCGTCGCCTTCGAGCACGGTCGCAAGCTGACGTTTTTTGATTTGCAGAAGCGACTTGGTCGCAAAAGCGACGGCGCCGATTTGTTCGCGGGAGCGTCGGCGGACGTACCGGTGGCGTTCATCGCATTCGATCTCCTCTGGATAAACGATCGCTCGTTGTTGAAAGCGCCATTGCGAGAACGGCGCGAACTTCTGCGCGAATTGCAATTACCTTCGCAATTTCAAATCGCAGAAATCTTTCCCGCGCATTCCGCAAAAGAGATCGACCAGATTTTTAAGCAGGCGCGGCGCCGCTCGAACGAAGGTCTGATGGTCAAGGATCCGGAAAGTTTTTATTCCCCGGGTCGCCGCGGGATGTTCTGGTTCAAGTTAAAGAAAGAACTGGCGACGCTCGATGTGGTAGTGGTCGCCGCCGAGCTCGGTCATGGCAAACGCAATCACGTCCTGAGCGATTACACGTTTGCCATTCGCGACGAAGCGAGCGGTGAACTTTTGCCGATTGGTAAAGCTTATAGTGGCCTGACTGACGTGGAGATCGCCGAGTTAACCGAACACTTCAAACAAAACACGTTGGTCGATCGCGGACGTTATCGCGAAGTGAAACCGGACATCGTGCTCGAAGTGGCCTTTGATTCCGTTCAATCCAGCACACGGCACGCGAGCGGACTTGCCTTGCGTTTTCCGCGGATTAAGGCGATCCGGCGCGATAAGAATGTCGATGCGATCGACACCCTTGCTTACGCACGCGAACTAGCGGCCGAGAAAAGCGTAAAGGCGTAGTTGCAGGCAGGACGTATCTTCACGTGTCTTCCCGAGCGGATGCGAGGGACCTCACATGACATCGACGATGTCGATCTTGCGTACAGAATGTGAAAATCTTGTGGCGGATGCGAGGTCCCTCGCTTCGCTCGGGATGACAGCGCTTTATGTTGTTGAGTTATGGCGCGGTTGGTGTCGGTGAGGGGCTTTCGCTCGATTCCCCTGCTTCCTTATGTTTCCGATTCCGCTTCCCCTCTTTCTTACCAGCCTCAGCTGGAGAAGCAGAAATAGCCGCCGATGCAGTTGGGGAAGCCATTGCGGGCGCATCGGGATTTTCCCTGACAGGATTTTCACCTCTTGGCTCATTCGATTTCCGTTGCGATTGCTTTCTCAACTCCTTTTGAGCTTTCCGTTCTTGAATCTCGGCTGAATCGACGGTTGCGGGTGAAGATGTCGAAGTGGTCGGAGCGACCGAAGGAGTCGATGAAATCTCGGAGGCTGGTGAAGCGGAGCGAGAAGGTTGGGATGACGTCATGGGCGAAGCCGTGGCGGCGACTGTTGGCGATGGAGACCGCATCCGCGCTGGGGTTCCAAGCAGCCGCGGACTTAACGCCCCGCGCCGCGGAGTTGTCGCTCCCGCCGGCGGGGTGGGACTTTCCACGACGCCGGGAGTGGTAACCGGAGAAGCGTGGTGAACGGGCGTGGCAGTTGCCGCGGCCGTCGCTAATGGTTCTGGCGTTTGCCTTACGCGCGCGGGCTGGATGGGAGTTACGGTCGCGCTTGGCGCTGCCGTGGCGGTCGCAATCGCTGCAGGAGCTTGAGTTGCCGGAACCGCCACAGAGGTAGATGTCGATGTTTCGGGTGCCGCGCTCGCTTCGGCCGAAGCTTGCGCCGGTTTCACGAAAACTTTCGAAGGCGCATCCGCAGGGGGAGGTGCTTCGGATTTCATTTTTGCGCGTGTCTTCTCGACAGCTTGTCTATCTGTAATCCCCTCCCAGCCACGATCGATCTCGACGTGTGCGACTGTTTCCTTTACTGCCCGCGGCCTTTCGACGGCCTGACCTCGAGCAATCAAAGGCGCAGGAATGAAGAGCACTTCACCGCGAACAACCGCCCGCGGTTCGCCGACGTTGATATTGACATTTACTTCGCGCTCGAGACGCAGCCGTTGGATCGGTTGCTGGGAGCGCGTGCGCATTTCTTCGTAATTCGGCCCCTGGTTGACGACCGTTGTGTTGCTGTAGGTGATGTTGGTAACGTTGGTCGTTTGATTGACGATCGTGATATTGCGCTCACTTGGGAGGACACTACGCTGGATGCGTTCCCCGCCAAACTCCCTGGTCGCGACGAAGGAATATTGGTCGGGGCCGACATCATAATAACTATCGGACCAATTATGAATGCCGCTGCGGCGATCGAATCGTGCTTCCGGTGGTAGAGGCGCCCAGCCGACGTATTCATCGCTTTTGCGCCAGGAAACCCAGGCGGGTGCCCATTCATCTCCCGGCACCCAAACCCAGCCAATATTGCGCAAGCGCGTCCAACGTCCGTAGTGGTAAGTCGCCCAACCGAACGGTTCTTCCGAGACCCAGGTCCATCCGACATCGCTGTAGACCCAGTGGCCGTTGGTGTAAGGACGCCAATTTCTTGACTGCGCTTCGCGCGGTTGCCAGACATAACCGTAGTCGGATGTCTCGCGCCAATCGCCGTGAGGTTCGAGTTTGGTGTAAAAGGTGGAATAAGATCCGGTCGGCCGCTCATTCCGCTCACTGGTCGGCGCGGGCCGTTGCGGCTGAACATTGCGCGTTTCCGTCCTGGTTTCGCGTTCGGCCGCAGTCTGCTTATCGGCCACTGCTTTTTCGCGTGCGTCCAATTCGGACTGACGCTGCGCCAACTGTTCTTTTTCCTGCGCCTGATGCTCGGCATCAAGCTGGCGTTGCACCTCACGCTGGATATCGGCCTGGCGCTCCGCTTCGGTTTGCTGTTTCTGGCACGAACAGAAAATCGAAAACGCGACGACTAACGGAAAAACAAAAAACTTTTTCATGGTAGAGCTTAGACCGGCATTTGGGCCGTGTATTCGAATAAAGCGTCAAGGAGTAGCCGTCGGCGTGACGATGACGGTTTCAATTTTTTCGCGGCGCCAGCGATGCACGTTCGAGTAAAGGGAAAGCAACGCCATCGCGACAAGGATCACAATCATCATTCTGACCGCGATTTTGGGGACGCGTGAGGAATCCGCTTCGCGCGGCGATGGTGGATTCATTGCCGCGCAATATCGATGTCGATCTTAGCTGCGCAAATCGCGGTGTTTCAGGACGACTCCGCTTTCTTGATGAAGCTGATGTCGCCGCTGCGCTCGACCCGCGCGATCCGCACCTTGGAGAGATCCTCTACTTTCGCATCTAGCCGCAAATCTTCTTCAAGATCGTGTGGAGAAATATGATTCCGCCGCATCGCGCGCAGAACCGGCTGTCCGTTTTCGACAATTACGTCCGGACATCCCTTAATCAATTTGCCGAAAGCGTGCGAGCGACAGGCAACCCAGCCGAATGAGCGATGAACCAAAACCAAGATGAAGCCACCGCCAATCGAGGCGAAAAACGCCGCCGTGCCATTAATCGCGCGCGAAAGCACTGACGCTACGATGACGAGCAAAACCGCATCAAAAGCAGTTTTTTCCGCCAGCGACCGTTTCGTGCTCAAACGCACCATGAGTAATGTGACAAGAAAGACAATCACACCGCGCAGCGAGATTTGAGAGAAAGTAAGATCTTTCGGCTCTGCGCCCAAACCGAGAAGTGGTCCGACAAAATCGTAAAACGCATTCATAACAGAAACGTTTCGCCCGAGCGACGCGCCGCGCGCTTATCAATGTCTGCAGCGACGCGATAAATCCAAATCGATCGTCTATTGCGTTTTCTATTAAAAAGGGAGGAAACGAATGGCTAGAGGAAGTAAAAAGAAATATACGTCGAAGCAGAAGCGCAAAGCGGAACACATTGAAGAGGGTTACGAGAAGCGCGGTGTGAGCAAAAAAACAGCAGAAGCGCGCGCCTGGGCCACGGTGAACAAGTCCGACAAAGGCGGAAAGAAAAGCGGCAGCGGGCGTGGGAAAACGAGCAGCAAAGCGAACTCGCGCAAAGGCGGTCGCAAAAAGACGCGCTTACCCTTGATGTCGATCTTGACCGGGGCGGATTGTTGCCGCCCCGTTTCTTTTGGAACATTCCTGTGAAAAATGAAGATCTGCACGGCAGTGCGCCGGACAAATGCGACACCGCGCTGTTGATTGTCGATGTAATCAACGATTTCGATTTTCCGGAAGCGAACCAGCTGATGCGCTATGCGCCGGCGATGGCGCGCAAGCTGGCCAAGCTAAAATTGCGGACCAAACGCGCGGGCATTCCGGCGATCTACGTAAACGATAACTTCGGGCGGTGGCGTTCCGATTTGAGCTGGCTGGTGGAGCATTGTCGC
>JALYUC010000193.1 GCA_030853965.1 Verrucomicrobiota bacterium
AGGAGATTTTTACGAGCTGTTTTTCGAAGACGCGAAGGAAGCTTCGGGCTTATTGAATGTCGCGCTAACCAAGCGCAACCAGGTTCCGATGTGCGGTATGCCGTATCATGCTGCGCATAGTTACATCGCGAGGCTCATCAAAGCGGGAAAGCGCGTCGCGATTTGCGATCAAACGAGCGAACCACAGCCGGGGAAGATCGTCGACCGCGACATCACGCAGATCATCACCGCAGGGACGGTGAGCGAGTTAAACCTGCTTGAGGCGAAGCGGGCGAATTACTTGGGCGCCGCCTACATCGACAATGGTGCTTACGGATTCGCCTATGCCGACCTCACGACGGGGGAGTTTCGGCTAACGCAGTTGCAAGATCGACAATCGCTTTTGGACGAGCAGTCGCGCGTTTCGCCTTCCGAGTTGCTTGTTAGCGATGAACAAAAGGAAAAGCTGAGCGAACTCGAGCACGCCATTGGTTACGACAGCTATGCGTTTCTCCCGGAACAGGCGGCGTTCACGTTATGCGAACATTTCAAAACGAAGTCGCTCGACGGTTTCGGCTGCGCGAAAATGCCGGCCGCAGTCGGTGCGGCCGGCGCGATCGTCCATTACCTGAAACATCAACTGCGACGGAAAATCGATCACCTTACGTCACTCCGCTGTGACGTTTCCTCGGCATTCGTCACGCTCGATGCCGCCACGCAAATCAATCTCGAGCTGGTCGAATCGCGCAGCGTACGGGACATCAGCTTGCTGGCTGTGCTCGATCGCACGCTCACGCCGATGGGAGGACGGAAGTTGCGCGCGTGGATTTTGCAGCCCCTGCGCGATTTGACCGAACTGCAATGCCGTCAACAAATGATCGCGGATTTGTTGCACGAAGCCGATCTCCTGGCATCGATCCGCGTGGAATTGAAGTCGATCCGCGATTTGGAGCGCGCCGTAGGCCGATTAAGTCAGGTTTCCGGCAATGCGCGCGATCTGGTCGCCTTGAAGAACTCGCTGGAGCAAGTCCCAAAATTGAAGGGCGAGTTGCAAAAGCTTTTGGATCGGCTCGCCTTCGGAACGAACCGAGTAGCCGAAAACGGAAGCGTTGAGTTACTGACGCAACGTTTGCAAAACGAACTGCGCGAGATGCCGGCGCTGGCGGAGAAGCTGACCAGAGCCGTGGTGGATGATCCGCCGTTTGTCTTGAAGGAGGGCGGAATTTTTCGCGACGGCTACGATGTCGATCTTGATCAACTACGCAAGGCGTCGCGGGAAGGAAAGAACTGGATTGGCGAATTACAGGAGCGCGAGATTGCCGCGACGGGAATCAAATCGCTTAAAGTCCGGTTTAATTCCGTCTTCGGTTATTTCATCGAAATCACGAAATCGAATCTCGGCAGTGCGCCCGCGCATTATACGCGCAAGCAAACTACCGTCGGCGGTGAACGATTCATCACCCCCGAGCTCAAGGAAATGGAAGCCAAGATTCTCGGGGCGGACGAACGCGCGCGAAATCTTGAGTATCAGCTTTTTCAAAAACTGCGGGACGAGGTCCTGCAGGAGATCGGCTTCATCCAGCAAACTGCCGCCGCGATTGCGATTGTCGATGTGATCAACGCGCTGGCGGAAACGGCGCGGCTCTTTCATTACTGCCGGCCGAAGTTGAACGAAACATTGCAGTTGGTTATCAAAGATGGCCGGCACCCGGTTCTCGATCAGAATCTCGTCGAGGAAAAATTCGTTCCGAACAACACGTCGCTGGATGGTGAAATGCGTCTTGCCATTATCACCGGGCCGAACATGGCGGGAAAATCGACCTACATCCGCCAGGTGGCGTTGATTGTTTTGATGGCGCAAATCGGCAGCTTCGTTCCAGCGGCAAGCGCAGAGATCGGCATTGTTGATCGAATCTTTACACGCGTCGGCGCGAACGACGATCTCGCGCGTGGGCAATCGACTTTTATGGTCGAAATGAACGAAACGGCCAACATCGTAAATAATGCGACTGAGCGCAGCCTGGTGATTCTCGATGAGATCGGTCGCGGCACGTCGACGTTCGACGGTCTGTCCATTGCGTGGAGCGTAGCGGAGTTTTTGCACGACAAAATCAAAGCGCGCACGCTTTTCGCGACGCATTATCATGAACTGACAAAACTGGCGGAAGAACGCAAAGGCGTTTGTAATTACAACGTGGCGGTGCGCGAATGGAACGAGCAGATCATTTTTTTGCGCAAGATCGTCCCGGGGGGCGCGGACAAAAGTTACGGGATCCAGGTGGCGCGTTTGGCAGGGTTGCCGAAGGAGATCCTCGATCGGGCGAAAGATATTTTGTCGCATCTGGAACGGCCTGACGGGGCGATTGAGCATCCTCAAAAAAGAAAGAAGCAAAGATCGACAAAAGAGTCAGTAAAGGCGGAGAAGCCGCAATTGGATTTGTTGTGATAGAGTAATCTTAGCGATGGCCGTCAAGACGGAGAAAGAGCTGAGTGAAATGCAGCGTGGCCAT